>JBDLIA010000021.1 GCA_039715185.1 Gemmatimonadota bacterium | reverse complement strand
TGGTCTCCCTGTTGGTCGCGGTCGCGTTGCTGCGCCGGCTGGTTCGCTCCGACGCGGTGTTGAGGCGTTTCGGACCGGCGCTGGAGCTCGTGCGGCGGCTGCGGCGTTCCCCGGGCGAGCTGGCGAGGATCGCCGCGCTTGGCCTCGTCGTTCAGGGGCTGTACATCGTGGCGTGGGCGTTGCTGGCCACGGCGCTCGGCCTGCGTCTGCCGCCCGCGCTGTTTCTTGCGGCCGTGCCCGTCGTGAGCCTGCTCGCAATGCTGCCTGTGTCGCTGTCCGGTATAGGCGTGCGGGAGGGGGCCTGGCTCCTGCTCTTGGCGCCGTTCGGCGTAGCCGCCGCTGACGCGGTGGCCTACAGCCTGGTCTTCTTCATCGGTTTCGCGCTCGTGGGCGCGATCGGCGGCGTGGTGTACTCAATGATGGGTACGTCGCTGCGCGGGGTGCGGGCGGAGGTGACCTGACATGAATGGGGAGGCAGTGCAGACGCACACGGATGCCATGCGGGATGACGCCGCGGCGCCGAGCGCCGACGTGATCGGTGGTGGCGAGCCGCCCTCGGCGGGGCCCGATCTCTCAATCGTCGTGCCGGTATTCGACGAGGTGGGGACGCTTCGCGAGCTGGTGACGTCGGTCTCGGAAGTCGTCGCCGGGTTGGGCCTGACGCACCAAATGATCCTCGTGGACGACGGCTCGAGGGACGGCAGCGCCGAGCTTCTCGACGAGTTGGCCCGAGAAGATAAGCGCCTCGAGGTCTTCCACTTTCGCTCGAACAGGGGGAAGGCGGAGGCGCTCAACGTAGCGTTCGCCGCGGCCAGCGGCGGCGTGGTCGTCACCATGGACGCCGACCTCCAGGACGTGCCGTCGGAGATGCCCAAGCTGCTCGCGCCGCTGGACGAGTTCGACATGGTGTCGGGCTGGAAGCAGAACCGACACGACCCACTCAACAAGACGTTACCAAGCCGGTTCTTCAACTGGGTAACGGCGCGCGTGTCCGGACTCGACCTGCACGATTTCAACTGCGGGTACAAGGCCTATCGCGCGGAGGTCGTTCGAGAACTCGATCTGTACGGCGAGATGCACCGTTTCATCCCGGTGCTGGCCGCCTGGCGCGGGTTTCGGGTCGGCGAGGTGGCCGTGGAGCACGCGCCGCGCACACATGGCAGGAGCAAGTACGGCATCAGCCGCCTCTTCAAGGGGGCGTACGACCTGCTCACGGTATTCATGCTTACGCGCTTCGAGCACCGCCCCATGCACCTGTTCGGCAGCGTCGGCCTCACGATAGGAATGGTCGGGTTCGCCATTCTGGTCTACATGAGTTACCTGCGCCTCGTCCTGGATGAGAACATCGGGACCCGGCCGCTCCTGTTCCTGGGGATCGTTCTGCTCTTGACGGGCGTCCAGCTCGTGTCTGCCGGCTTGGTGGGCGAGCTCATCATTCGCCGAACCCGGCCGCCCCGGGCCCACGCGCCGCCGATGCGGCGGTCCGGGGCCGCTCGCCGCGCGCAGGATCGCTGACGGACTCCGAGGTGTCTCTCCAGGACGCGGGCCACCGCTCCTTCGTCGCCCGTGAGCGCTGGCTGCTCGCGGCCGTGCTGCTGCTGGCGGCCGCCGTCCGCGTCTGGGGTCTGGGAACCCTGGCGTTCGAGCAGGATGAGCTGTACACCCTGCGCGACGCGGCGGATTTCGGCGCGAGCGCGGGGGATGGGCCGGGAATCCTCGGGCGTCCTCTCTACTATCTGCTACAGCACGCGCTGCTACTCGTCCTGCCGGCCGAGCCATGGCTATTGAGGGCGCCGGCGGCTTTGTTCGGGCTCCTGGGTGTTGCGGCCACCTGGTGGGCCGGACGGCGTCTCATCGGTCCCGTCGGAGGGTTGGCGGCGGCCGCGCTCGTGGCGATCTCGCCCTGGCACATCTACCACTCCCAGTTCGCCCGGTACTGGACGCTCCTGTACCTGCTTGCCGTGCTGCTTTACGCGGCGTTGCCTCCGGCGCTGGATGGGTCATCCCGGTGGGCTCGGGTTGTCGCGGTGACGGTCGGACTGCTCGCGGCGCTTACGCACCCCACGTTCCTGTTCGCGCTGGTAGGCGTCGCGATTGCGACGACGATCGTGACCGCGGAGGGGCACGTGCGCGCGCCCGTTCCTCGGGCCGGCCACCTCGTCCACGTGTGGGCGCCGATGTTGGCGCCGCTCGCGCTGTGGTACGGACTGGTACGCCTGCTGGATGGCGGGCGGGCCTTGCGTAACCCGGGGGCGTTCGGGGGCGAGTGGAGCTCACGCCTCGTGCCCGCGATCATCCAATGGGCGGGGCCGGTGGTGGTGGTCGCCGCGCTCGTCGGCGTGGTCGTGCTCTGGCGGCGAGCCGGCACCCGCCGCCTCGCTGCGACGTGCGCGGGCGGCCTGGCCTCGGTGCTCCTGCTGCTGCTGCTGGCCGGGACCCGCACCGCGGTCTTCGCCGACTACGGCACCGCGGCGCTGCCGCTCCTCTTCCTCGCCGCCGGCGCGGCGGTGCAGCGGGCGCACGAAGGGTTGGGGGGGCGCTTTGCAGCTGGCTTCGTCGCGATCCTTCTGGCGGGCGTCCTGCCGCAGACCGTGTCGCACCTGGCCGACGGAACTCGCTTCGACTTCCGCCCGGCGCACGCGGCCATCCGAGAGGTCGGCGCGGCTCCCGTCGTCGCGTGGCCCGTCATCGTCCACCGCTACTACGCTCCCGACCTGAGCGTGATCGAGTCGGACGGCGACCCGGCCAAGCTCGACCAGGTGCTGGCGGAATCCGGCGGCTTCTGGGCCATTTCGGCCATTCGGCGTAGGGGCCTGGTACCGGGCGGGCCGCGCGCACAGCGCTGGATCGACGAGCACTGCCGCCGCCGCGGCCACTGGGAGGCCGCGCGGCTCGACTATCGGCGCTACGCAGTGGCGCTGGACTGGTGCGGTCCGACAGACCCTCGCCCCTCCAGGGCGCCTTCGGCCCAAGACCGCGATCCCTGACACTTTTTCCGATCAGGGCGAAAAATGGTCGGTCCACCGGACGCCCCGTCGCGCAATCCCACGTCCCCTTCACAGCCTTCCAAGTCTCTTTCGTAAAACGATTTGTCGACCCTCGCGCGCGCGTGACGCGAATCGGCACCGGCGTTGCCCTCCATCCCGGGCGTACACAGATCGCTGCCAAGAGCAAACCCGTCGAAAGGCGGTGGCGCAGAGCTACGGGGCTGTGACGGCGTGGGACGCCGTCGTGCCGGCCGGGCCGCCAGCGAGGTCGCCTCGCCGGCGGCCTTCTCGTTGCGGGCGGATCTTAGTGGGGGGAGCTGCTCGCGGGACGCAAAACTGCGGAGCTCGTATGACGCGCAGCGACACCACCCTGATCGCTCATCCCCGAACCACCACCACAACCCGCCACGGCCGACGTCCAGGGCTTGTCCTCCGGGCGCTGCCGGCCTTGCTGGTCGCCAGCCTGGGAGCGACCGGGTGCGCGGATCTGTTCGGGCCCGACGAGGGCGAGATCATCGCCCTCAACCCCACGATCTTCTTCGCCAACGGATCGCCCGGGGAGACGGTCGGGGAACTGCTCGAGATCCAACTGATCGACAAGAAGGGGTTCCCGCGGGCGGGAGTCGAGGTCGTTTGGAGAGTCAAGGAAGGCGGAGGCAGCGTTACCCCCGGCACCTCGGTCACCGACCAGGACGGCGTGACTTCCGCAACCTGGACCCTCGGCCATGACGGCGAGTATCAAAAACTCACGGCGAAGGCCCGCAAATCGAGACCATTCCATTTCGAGGCATTCGTCGAGGGCGCCGGTGGAGGCACCGACTCCGGAAGCACCGGCACCACCGACGGCAGTGCGGGCATTTCGCCTGGGAAGGTCACGTTCGCGGGGTTCGGGGCCACTCGGACGCTGGTGGTTACGCTGCCCGACGGCAGCAACCCGGCTCCCGAGCAGGTCACCTGGTCGAGCAGCAACCCGGACGCGATTACGGTGGACAAAGCGGGAGTCATCACGGCGATAGCAGTCGGCGCGGCGGTCGTCACGGCCGCGGTAGGCGACTGGTCGTCCACGAGCAACGCGTCCGTTGTCGCCATCGGCGCGGACGGAGTCCTGCTGCGCGAGGACTACTCTCAGTACAGCTCGACCGGACACTTCATGAACGATCCGTTCAGCCTCTACACCGAGACCGAGGATCGTCATCCGGGCCTGATCCAGATCGACGCGGGTCACAGCTACGACGCCAACGGCGGCTCGATGCGCTACGACTTCCCGGACAGGTCGTTGTCGGACCGTCGCTGCAACGACTACTCGATCGGCCGCAATCTGGCGTTTCCCGAGCTACGCGAGATCTGGGTGGAGGCGCACGTCCGCTTCGATAGGGGGTGGGACACGGTGGCTCCGACCGACTGGAGCTGCGGATCCAACCCGGACTACAAGCTCATGGGTGGTCGCGTGAAGCACTGGAGCGGCTCCACGAACGGGGCCTCCAGGTTTGGACTGAAGAACGGAAACGGTCAGGGTCGGCGCTGGGAGTGGGTTGATCCTGATGGCGTTCGCCGGTGGGCGGGAGGCGACGGCTCCGCAGCCTGGGATGGCGAGTGGCATACGGTCCGGTTGTGGATGAGAACGTCGAGCGCACCCAACGTGCCGGACGGGGGATCCGCTCTCTGGGTCGACGGAGAGTTGATGAGCGTGGAGACCAACTTCGTGGTCAATCGCCGCGGAGTGTACGGAATCTACCTCGGCCGGAACCTGAACCAGGGGCCGGCAAGGGCGCAGTCGATATGGTGGGACGACATAACGGTCTGGGCACGTGACCCGGGCTGGCCGCGGTGACGCTGGCAGCGTTGATGGGTGTTCTGACGGCGGCGGGCGAGAGTCCGCCGCCGTTCGCTTTGTACCGGATATCGCTGGGACTACCCGCCGCCACGCAAACGGGATTCCAGCGGTTCGAGGCACCGAAGCAGGCGCTGGTACGTCGAGCGGAACACCGGCTCGCCCTCGCCGAACGGGTCTGGAATCGCTCGCCGCTCGATCGGCTGCGGGTCCAGGTCGCCAAGTCGGACGATCGAGGGTCCCGCGGCTCCATGGAGTTCTCTGGCTCGGCGTTCCTGGATGCCATCCATGACGAGAACGAGTTCCGCCCAGCGCAGATCTTCCTCCGTCACCAACTTTGAGATGTGTCCGCTCAGGTTGACCCGGTGGACCCGTGCCGCCTCCTGCGCCTCGGGAGGTGACCGGCGGCCAGGTCCGATAAAACCCCCGGAACGGGCTTCCGCGCCGGCCGCGGCTAGCCTCCGCTCGACGAACGGGCTGCGGATAATGTTGCCGTGGCAAAGCACGAGGATGCGATCTGCCGGGCCCTCGGCCAGGCGGGTGAGCGCCGCCGAACGGCGGCGTCCGTGCAGGAGCCTGTCCGGCAGGTGACGGATCGCTCGGGCCAGTAGTCTCACGGATAGGCCTCGGCCAAAGGTCCAACCTTGCTGAGAGATTTACCTGCGAAGGTAGCACGAGAGGGTCGGCCCGCGTCGGGGTCAAGGCCGAAGGTTGGCGGATCGCCCAGATCTCGTGGCGGGTGACGACTGCTCGGCTACGCCAGGAACCTTGGCCCGGCAAGTGCAGCGATGTCCACCTACTTTGACGGAGGGCCTTGGCTGGTGGACGAACCGGCATGGCAGAACAAGTGGCAGGCCCGCGGGCTTGCCAGCTCCGCCTTTGGTCACGGCGAGGTCGTCGCGCTCAGGCGACGCTCTCGCCATGATTGTTGCGTGCCCTCTACAGATTGCGTCAGTTCTCTGGCTTCGGCGGTCCCCTTGACAGGGCATGGACGTTGCGCAGTTCTCTCAAGCAATGATTCGGCAATCGGTCGCCCACAGAATCCGTACTGCTGCCAATCGGCACGTCATCTACCCGTTGGCGCTAGCTGTTACGCAGCAAACCGGGACCAGCCGACACCTGAGGCTCATGCGAGCTCGCGAGTGGTCGAATCCGGACTCAGTGGTCGAACGTCAACGGCTTGCCTTGTTGCGCTTGATGGCTCTCGCGAGACAGGGGTCCGCTCACTATCGCGCGTCGCTTCCCTCCCGCGCACATCCGGATGCTCCTCTGGCAGAGCTGCTGCAGTCGCTCCCGATCCTCGAGCGGGAAAAGGTTCAGCAGGCCGCCGACGCGGTCCGTATCGTGGGGTACAGGGGCCGGACCAGCACGAAGACGACCGGCGGCTCAACCGGCCAGGCAGTGTGCGTCGTGAAAAACGCCGACGCGGTGGCGCGGGAGAGGGCGGCTTCGTGGCTCGGACACGGTTGGTTCGGAGTCCGATCGGGCGATCGCAACGTCAGATTCTGGGGGGGAGCGACGACGCTATCCAGAGGCTTCGCCTCGGTGGCAGCCGACATCGCAATGAACCGCTCTACCTTCCCCGCATTCGCCTTCGACGACGATCGGTTGGCCCAGTACTGGTCGAGGTGTCGCTCGATAAGGCCTCGATACGTGTATGGATACGTTTCCATGTTGGAAGAGTTCGCGCGCTTTCTGCTCCGAAACGACCTTAGCGGGTCTGAACTCGGGATTCGGGTCGTGATCACGACGGCCGAGGTGCTTGCAGAGTCCCAGCGACGGCTTATCAGCGATGCGTTCGGTGCACCGGTCCAGAATGAATACGGGTGCGGGGAGGTGGGCCCGATCGCCTACGGGTGTCCAGCGGGATCCCTGCACATCATGGCGGAAAACGTCATCGTCGAGACGGTAGATGCGGATGGGTGGCGCGTCCCGGACGGTGAACCTGGAGAGATCCTCGTTACCGACCTGGGGAACGACGCCATGCCGCTGATCCGATACCGGCTGGGCGACTCCGGCACCCTCGGTCAGCCGTGTTCGTGCGGGCGGGCGTGGCCGGTCCTCCTCAGGATCTGGGGGAGAGCCTACGATTTCGTCGCCGATGGCGAGGGGCGGAAGTACCACGGCGAGTTCTTCATGTATCTATTCGAGGATCTCAGGCACCGCGGAGTACGGGTGGATCAGTTTCAGGTGCGCCAATCTGCGGAGGGGGCGCTGTGCATCCACCTCAGGCAGAGTGGCGCGGACGGCGCCGTCGACACCCTCGAGAGGGTCCGCCGGGAGGCCGCAAAAAGGCTGCCCGGAATGCCCATTACCGTTCGCTGGGTAGGTGAGATTCCACGTGAGAGCTCGGGTAAGCTACGCCTCATCGTCAACGAGTCCGGTGGGTCGCCGCGGGGGGTCGGTCGGTGAGCGCTGACCGACCGCGGCTGCTGTTTCTCGGCCAAACGCTGCCCTATCCGCCCGACAGTGGTGTCGCTATTCGGACCTACAACGTTCTCCGGCTACTCGCCGAGCGCTACGATGTCGACGCTCTATTCTTCTGGCGGACCCGCAGTACTTCCGATGGCCCACTCGTATTGGCGCGTACGGCCGCCCTCGGTCCACTGGCTCGCGTGCAGGCCTTTCCGATTCCCCAGGAGCACTCCCGCTTGCGCTTCGGGTTCGACAACCTGGTCAGCCTCGCGTCCGGTCAGCCCTACACGCGATACGCGTACAGTTCGGGGCGGTTTCTTGCGGCCCTCACGCGCTTGCTCCGGGAGAAGGAGTACAGTCTCGTCCACGTCGACAGCCTGGACCTGGTGAGATACTTGCCGCTTTTGCCTCTCGACCGGACGGTCTGTGCTCACCACAACGTCGAATCCGCGCTGCTCGTGCGCCGCAGCGAATGGGGGCCGAACACGCTTGCCCGAAAGGTGATGCGCAGGCAGGGTCGTCTCGTGGAAAGAGCCGAGGCTCGTTGGTGTCCACGAGTACGCCTCAACGTGGCCGTATCCGAGCGGGACGCGGAGCACTTCAGAACCGTCGCTCCCGGCTCGAACGTCTGCGTCGTGCCTAACGGCGTGGACGTCAACGCGTTCCAGCCGCGGGAGGGCCGGGAGAACGGCCTGGTGTTCGTCGGCGGCACGTCCTGGTTTCCGAACCGGGACGCCCTTTCTTTCTTTTCACGCGACGTGTTGCCCGAAGTGCGCCGCTTGCGTCCGAATCTAGGCGTATCGTGGGTTGGCCGAGCGACCCCCGGGGAGATAGAGCTCCATGCCGAGTTGGGCGTGCAGATGACGGGATACGTAGAGGATGTTCGGCCACATGTTGCTGATGCGGCGTGTGTCATCGTGCCGGTACGTGTCGGGGGGGGGACGCGGCTGAAGATTCTTGACGCATGGGCCATGGGGAAGGCCGTAGTCAGCACGAGCGTTGGGTGCGAAGGGCTCGAGGCGATACACGGGAGGAACATCCTCGTCGCGGATGAGCCTGCCGCATTCGCCGAAGCGGCCGTCCGGGTTTCCGAGGACGAGGAGCTGCGGATGCGGCTGGGGGTCGGCGCGCGAGAAACAGCAGTAGAGCGCTATGCGTGGAGCGCCATCGGCGAGGACATGCACGAGGATTACGCTAAGGTGGCTGTCTCACTGAACGGGGAGTTGGTGGGGGCGGGGTCATGAATGGCCGTGTCGTGGCCGGCGAGCAGAGGCGGCAAAGGGGGGCCAGCAGGCGCAGCCGCGTTCCCGGAGAACAGGTTGCCACGGGGTGGGATCCGCTGCTAATCGCCGTGGCGGTCGCAACCCTGGCGTTCGTATGGCGACTCCAGGACCTGTTCCCTTTGGCCGGGTCGCTGCAAGTACCCACCGTATCTATTCTCGCCGCCACGGGATTGGCCCTCTTCGGGCCCCGAGCGGGGCGTCGGTGGGAGCCTTTGGCGCGACATCCGATCGCCAGACTGGCAGGCGTGATACTCGCGCTGATGTTGCTCTCGGTGCCGACGAGCCTGTATCAGGGACTCAGCTTTCGATTCATTTTTCAGGATCACGTCAAGACCCTCCTGCTGTCGGCATTGCTCGTTTACGCGGTCCGTTCCTGGAAGGACATCGAGCGATTGGCACTCGTGCACCTCGCCGGCGCAGCGCTCTATGCGTACGTCATAACAACGCGTTTCACCGTAGACACCGGCGGGCGTCTCGGCAGGCTTCTCTATTACGACGCGAATGACGTAGGATTGCTACTCGTCTGTTGTCTTCCCCTCGGCGTATTTTTTCTTCGGCCGGGCTCGTCTGCCTATCGCAAAACCATCGCCGCGATCGTGCTGGGCGCCTCGCTGTTGACGATCGTCAAGAGCGGTTCGCGTGGCGCGTTCCTGGGTCTGATCGCCGTAGGTGTATTCTTGGCTCTCGCCTATCGCGCGATTCCGAGTGCGCGCAGGCTGGTGGCGGTCGGGGTGCTGGCCGGTTTCTTCCTGGTGGTAGCCGGCGATCAGTATTGGTCGCTCATGGAGAGCATGCTGTCGCCCACCGAGGACTACAACTGGGAGTCTGATTCGGGTCGCAAGCAGGTCTGGACCAGGGGCCTTACGTACATGGCCGAAAACCCGCTCACCGGGGTGGGGGTCGCGGCCTTTCCCGTCGCCGAGGGGACGGTATCTGCGCGGGCTTCTTTGCAGGAGTACGGCATCGGGTTCAAGTGGTCGGCGGCCCACAATTCATTCGTGCAGATTGGTGCGGAGCTAGGCGTCGGAGGCCTGTTGGCGTTCGTGGCCATGCTCTGGATCGCGCTACGGGGGTCCTTCCGCCTGGGACTCCTGGCAGGTCCTCGGGGACCGCCCGGAAGCGATCAGTCGGCGGCTGGTGCTCTTGGCCAGGCCCTCACGGCCAGCCTCGTTGGATACTGCGTGGTCGGTTTCTTCTTGTCCCACGCATATTCGGCCTTTCTGTATTCACTGCTCGCCATGGTCGTCGGGCTGACGACAGTCGCCGCGCCGCCGCCGCCGGCCAAACGTGGGAACTTGATTAGCGGCAGGCGGCGGGGGCTTCGGCGCCCACCCGCGGGAGCAAGGATCCTCGAGCGCTAGCGTGCCGTGACCGCGCGGGGCTGAGCGGCCTATGGCCAGATCATTCGTCAAACGAGCGTTCGAGACCGGCCTGCTCCACCTGGGGCCGGCGGCATACGGTCGCGCCCGCCACAGGGATCGGACGCTTGTTCTAGCGTACCACAACATTCTGCCGCGAGGCGAAGCGCCCGTGGGAGACAGGTCGCTGCACCTCCCTCAAGACCTGTTCGGCGCCCAGCTCGACGCCCTGGTCGCTGAGTGCGAGGTGGTACCACTGACGGAGGCTTTGCTGCAAAGGGAGCCGAGCGAAGGCCGGCCGCGCGTCGCGATCACGTTCGACGATGCTTACGCCGGCGCGCTCGAGGTAGGGGTGGAGGAGCTGGTCAGGCGGAATCTCCCGGCGACGATGTTCGTGGCACCGGGCATTCTGGGCGGACGCACTCTATGGTGGGACGCGACAGGTGGCGACGGCAAGCTGAGGGACCGGGTTCTGTCGGAAGGCCACGGGCACCCGGATGTGGCGCGGCAAATGTGGATCGCGGGGGGAGGAACCTGGGTCGAGACGCCCGATTATGCGCGGTCCGGCTCTGCCGCTTCGGTTGCCCGATTCGCTGCGCTGAAGGGAATGTCGCTTGGCGCTCACGGGTGGCTCCATCTCAATCTAGCGACCGCAGCGTCTGCCGCGCGTGACAGAGAGTTGAGGGCACCCCTCGACTGGTTCGAGGAACAGGCACTCCAGGTCCAGCCCGTGCTCGCGTACCCCTTTGGCCTCTACTCCCGGGATGTCCCCGATGCGGTGCGGGCGGTCGGGTACGAGAGCGCGCTTCGTGTGGACGGCGGCTGGCTGCCCTCGTTGCAACGCGGGACCGCCTTCGAGGAGCCGCGTTTGAACGTTGCGGCGGGGTTGAGTACGCGGGGGTTCCGCCTCCGGCTCGCGGGGCTTTTTCGGTGATTGAACCGTCCGTAATCGTCACGGACGGCGAGCAGCGCGCGTCGTTGGCGGTGGTCCGGTCACTCGGGGCCGCCGGGTGGACCGTCCGAGTGGTCGCAGAGGCCCGGCGGTCGCTGGCGGGCGCTTCTCGTTTTGCGGCGTCCCGGCATGCCGCCCGGTCCCCTCTTCGCGACCCCGTCGGGTTTCTCGAAGAGCTGACCGAGGTCGTGAGGAAGTACCGTCCGTCGGTCGTACTTCCCGTTTCCGAGGCTGCTCTCCTCGCGGTGAGCCGAGACCCGTCCAGACTGGCTCCCGCCTCGGTTCCGTTTCCGCCTCTCGAGACCGTGCTACGCGCTTCGGACAAGGGTGAGATCGTCCGCCTCGCCCAGCGGCTCGGCATCGCCGTGCCGCACACGGTTTGTCTGGACGCACCGAGGACCCTGAGCGACGACGAGTTGACAGCCCTCGGACTACCCATCGTCATCAAGCCCGCGCGGTCGGTTCGCCCGCTGGAGGAGCCCGGGGTCAAGTTCTCCGTGAAGTATGCGCGAGATGCCGCCGAGCTGGCCGAATCCGTAGCGGCGATGCCCGCTGCGGCATTTCCCCTCCTGCTTCAAAGGCGAGTGGTGGGGCCCGGTGTGGGAGTGTTCCTGTTGGTGGACCGGGGCGATGTACTGGCTACTTTCGCCCACCGCCGAATCCGTGAACGCCCGCCGAGCGGTGGCGTAAGCGTATACCGGCAGAGTGCCCCTCTTTCCGAGGAGCTGCGCGAGTCTGCCCTCGCGTTGCTGGCCGAACTTGACTGGAGCGGTGTCGCAATGGTGGAGTTCAAGCTGGATGAGGCGATGGGAGTTCCGCACGTCATGGAGGTGAACCCCCGACTGTGGGGTTCGCTTCAACTCGCCGTCGACGCCGGTGTAGATTTCCCGCTACTGCTGGCTGAGTGGGCGATTGGCAACCGGCCCGAGGTCGAACCCCACTACGCTGTGGATGTGGGCTCGCGCTGGCTATGGGGCGAGGTGGACCACTTGATCGCAAGGGTTCGGGCCGGTAACACGTTCGGAATTCGGGGAAGTTTTGCGGTCGGAGCCGCGACCTTGCGCGAACAGCTCCGTGGCAGAGGAAGCCGCACTCGCCTGGAGGTGCTACGGGTTGGAGATCCGAAGCCGTTCCTCGCCGAGAGCGCCCGCTGGGTGCGGGATCTGTTCGCATGAATGACCCGCGCCCAGGACAGGGGCCTCTCCGGGTTCTGCACATCATCCAGAACCTGAACTACGGGGGAATGGAGCGCGTCCTGGCGGATCTGGTCAACAGGCTGGATCAACGTCGGTTCGAGAGTCATGTCATGGCGCTTCAGTACGTAGGCCGATTCGGCCGCGACCTGGAGTCCGCGGCAACCGTACATCTCGGACCGCGGCAGGAGCGGGCGTCTCTGCTATGGCCGCGCCGCTTGGCGGAGGCGATCCGAAGGCTGGCCCCGGATGTCGTGCACACCCACAGCGGGGTCTGGTACAAGGCGGCTAAGGCGGCGCGAGCGGCCGGTGTTGCGAGACTGGTGCATACCGAACACGGTCGCCACGTACCCGATCCGTGGATTTCTCGCCGTCTGGACCGCGTCGCATCGCGTCGCACTGACGTAGTGGTGGCCGTATCCGAAAAGACGGCGACGCTGCTTGTCCGCGCAGTCGGAGTGGACCGCGACCGTGTCCGAGTCGTGCGCAACGGGATAGAGGCAAAGCGCGTCGCCAGTGCTGGTACGCGAGCGCTGCGCCGGTCATTCTCGATAGCCTCCGACGCCCGGATCGTCGCCAGCGTTGGACGCTTGGAGCCAGTGAAGGGGTACGACTTACTGATTGATGCCTTTGCCCGCCTCGCGCTAGTCGACTCGGGCGAGAGCCCGCCCGTGTTGATCGTAGCAGGCGACGGTTCCCAGCGTTCTGCACTCGAGGCGCGAGCGTTCGATTCGGGGATCGCTGACCAGATCCGTTTCGTGGGCTGGCTGGACGACGTGGCGTCGCTGTTGGAGGAGGCCTCGGTGTTCGCCCTGGGATCCCACAGCGAGGGGACATCGATCAGTCTGCTCGAGGCGATGGCCGCCGGTTGCTGCCCCGTGGTGACGGATGTCGGCGGAAACGCGGACGTTCTCGGGGCTGGTCTGGCCCACCGGCTTGTGCCACCGAGTGATGCCGACGCGCTCTCGACAGCACTGTCTCGTGCGCTGGAGGGCGCCGAGGAGAGGCGCGCCGATGGGGAGACTGCGCGAGAGCGCGTGCGCCGGGAGTTCGATCTGGGCACGATGGTGGAGCAGTATTCGGCCATCTACGAGGATCGAGAGGCGTGAGGCAGCGTATCCTGAAAGCGGCCGCCGGGAAATCTGGTGGGCCGCGACTGCTCCTGATTAGCTATCATTTTCCCCCGAGCGACCTGATCGGCGCGTTGAGGTGGCGCCGGATGGTGCCGCTCCTTTCCAGGGCCGGCTGGGGGGTCGATGTCGTGACCGCCCGACCGGCGAACGGATCCGCGGATCTGTCGTCGCCGTCTCTATCGGAACTGCCCTCGGATACGAGCGTCATTGAAGTGCCCGACCCGACGCCAATTGCGGCACGCGTGGAGCGTTGTATCTGGAAGGCCTACCGTGGCGTACGGCCGCGCGATCTTACCTCCGAGCCTCGCGCAGCATCTGCTGGGGGCGGTGTGGTTTTGGCCGGTGGTGAACCTGGCCATGAGGGGACAGCGCCATCCCCAACTCGCCGCCCGTTGGCCATCCCCGTGGCCGATATCCGTTGGGATCCGATGTCGGCGCGCGGTTGGCTGCGAGCATTTTGGGCGCGCCTCGAGCGAACGAGAGGCAGAGCGTGGGCGCGCGCAGCCGCGCACGTCGCGGTTGGCCTGAGCCGCTCGAGCCGTTACTCGGCACTGATCGTGTCGTCCCCCCCTCACTGGACTCAAGACGCTGGGCGACTCGTAGCCGGCGCGACGGGACTTCCCTACATAGCGGACCTCAGAGACCCATGGGCCGCAACAGCGTTCCTGTCCGAATCGGTAGCGAGTCCGGCATGGCTTCGCATGGCCCGCCGGGAAGAGGCGAGGGTCGTCCGACTGGCTTCTTTGGTGCTCGCCAACACCGAGCCCGCCGCCGAAGCGCTTCGGACTGCGCACCCGTGGGCGTGGGACAAGGTGACGGTGGTTCGGAACGGGTGGGACCAGCTCGCGCACACTTCGATACCGCGAGGGCGCTTCACCGTCTCCTATGCGGGTACTATTTACGGCGACCGTTCGCCCTCACCCCTCTTCGAGGCGGTCGCCAGACTCCGCGCTGTGCGGCCTCTAAGCCCGAAAACATTCGGGGTCGAGTTCATGGGCCGGATCGAGCCTGGCGAGGACTGGGTTGTGGCTCTCGCCGACGCCGCTGGCGTCGCGGACCTTGTGCGCCTGCATCCGGCCGCGGACAGGCAAGCCGCAGCTCGGTTCATGGCGCGGGCGGCTGTGCTGGTGAGTCTACCTTGGGGACAGGACCTCGCGGTACCCGCGAAGGTGTACGACTATCTGACGTTCGAAGCATGGCCTCTTATTCTGGCACGATCCAATAGCGCACCGGCCCGCATGCTCGCCGGGACCGGTGCCCATGTAGCGGACCCGGGCGACCCCGCGGGCATCGCAGAGCTTCTGTGTGGGCTCTACGACAGGTGGTGCGCCGGCGAGAGACCGGGTCCGGTCGCGGGTCGGGAGGCTTTCAGCAGAGCGGCTGCGGCCAGCGCACTGGTTGAATGCCTGGAAGCCTATGTGGAGTAGGCGTTTGCGCCGATCGATGACCCGCAACGGGATACGATGTTTGCGATCGGCAAGAGAACCCGGCGCTCGGTTCGCCACTGGCACGGGTTCTGCCTCTCATTGCGGCGTCGAGTGGGCACGAACGCCCGCATGCCCTATCTGTGGAAGGGATGGACCGGGTGCCCAGCGATCTTCCAGATCCAAGAGCAAAAACATGATGAAGAAGACCATTCTGCTCGTAGCCGTGGCCGCGGCCGCGCTCGGCGCCTGCCGGGACGACCCGGTCGGGCCAACGCTGATCGGCCTGGAATGCACCCAGCCGGACGGATCGCTGCAGGAATGCGACCTGATCCTGGCCGAGGCCGGCGGTTTTCGCGTGACGCTCTTGTCCACCGAGTGCATGGTCAGCGGCAACGCCGTTCGCATCACCAAGCCCGCGGTGACCAATCCGGTGCTCACCTCCGACGGCTGCGCGGAGAGCCCGGGCGTGCTGGGAGAGTTTTCCGGACCCTTCGCCGCGGGGACTCCGGTGTCCATCCAGATCGAATCGGCCAGGGCGGGGGGCAATGCCGGGCTTCGCGCGGTCGGCCAGTTCCCCCAATGGACGGTCGAGTTCGAGGACGGTGGGGACAACGACTTCAACGACCTGGTGCTTCTGATCACCGCGCTTCCCGCCGCCTGACCCGCGGGTGCCAATCGAGTGATTACTACATCTACGCCCGATGCGCAGGTCGGGTACTCCGCCGAGACCGCAATGGCTGAAGCCGCGCGTGGTTCGCCGGAGGGCGGGTCCCCGCCTCGCCGCCGGCTGTTCGGCACGCTGCGCGAGATCGCCTCCGAGACCTGGCAGTACCGCCAGCTGACCTACCAGCTCGCCCTCCGCGACGTGCGGATTCGCTACAAGCAGGCGGTCATGGGGTTCGCCTGGGCCATTCTGATGCCGGGCCTGATAGTCCTCGCCGGGGCGCTCGTGCGCTACGCGATGGCGTACGTTTCGGGCAGCGATGTCAACGGCGGTGAGATAGCCGGGATGGCCGTGAAGGCGGTTCCGTGGGCCTTCTTCGTGGGTGCGATCGGCTTCGCGACGACGAGCCTGACCGGCAACGCCCAACTGGTCGGCAAGGTGTATTTTCCGCGCGAAGCGCTGCCGCTGGCTTCCGTCCTGGCGCAGTCGTTCGACTCGACGGTCGGCTCGATCGCGCTGTTGCTCGCCCTGCCCTTGATGGGCGTGGCGTACTCGTTCGGAATCCTGCTGTGGATCCCGCTGCTGGCGGCGCTGCTCTTCGCCTTCACACTCGGTACGGCGCTGCTGCTGAGCTGCGCGAACCTGTTCTTCCGGGACGTCAAATACATCGTGCAGGTGCTGCTGACGTTCGGGATCTTCTTCACGCCGGTGTTCTTCGAGCCGGCGATGTTCGGGCCGCTCGGCGCGCAGATCATGATGCTCAACCCGCTTGCCCCGCTTCTGGAAGGCTTCCGACTGGCCGTTGTGGAGGGGCACAACCTGCTGCAGCCCCTCACCGTCGTGAGCGGTCGTGGCGCCGAAGTAATCGCGTGGAGCCCCGAGTACCTGCTCTACGCGGCTGCGTCCGCGGTCGGCGCGCTGACGGTCGGCGCACTCGTGTTCCACCGGTTCGAGTTCGTCTTCGCAGAGTACGTCTGAGGCGGGCCATGCCCACGGCGATGTCGGCTATGCGCATCGGGCTCATCGCGCCCGAATTCAAGGAGTTCGGCGGCATGGCCGAGTTCGGCCGGCAGCTGGCGGCCGGATTGGCTCCGCGGGACGACGTGGTCGTGTTTACCCGCCACGACGCCCCCGGCGACGACGAGCGCTGGCAGGGCATCCCCCTGCGGCGGGTCCTCACGCGTGAGCTGAGTGCCGACCTGGCCGTGCTGGCCGATCACCGCTGCGATGTCTGGTTCGCCTGCAACGCCGGCTACGCCGCGGCCGCGTCGCACCTGTCTGCTCCCCTGGCGATCTACGTGAACGGCAACGACCTGCTGCGCCCCTGGGTGCACCGGTCGCGGCCCTGGGTCCGGCACATTGAGACGTCCACGGTGGTGTGGCGGATCGTCCCAGCATTGCGCGAGCGGCTGCGCGTGCGTGACCTGCGCAAGGGGTTGGCCGATGCCGCGGGCATACTGGCCAACAGCGCCAACACGGCGGCCATCCTGGCGCGTCTCTATCCGGGCAACGAGGGTCACACCAGCGTTGTGCATCCGGGGGTTGCCGAGGACTTCTTCCAGGAGCGACCGGAGCGGCGACCTGGGCCGCTTCGGCTGCTGACCGTGACGCGACTGGACCGTGGCACGCCACGCAAGAACGTAGACGGGGTCCTGCGCGCGCTCGCCCTGCTGCCGTCGGATCTCGATGTGCGCTACACGGTCGTGGGCGATGGCAAGGACCGCAGCCGGGTTGAGAACCTCGCCGAAGAGCTCGGGGTGGCCGGACGCACCAGATTCGAGGGATTCGTGGGCCGCGAGCGCCTCAAGGAACTCTATGCCGACGCGGACCTCTTCGTCCTGGCCTCACGCGCCAGCGACACCGACGTGGAGGGCTTCGGGATCGTCTACATGGAGGCGTCCGCCGCGGGTACGCCGGTGATCTGCAGCCGCACGGGCGGGTCCATTGACGCGGTCGTCGATGGCGAGAACGGGCTGCTCATCAGGGACTCCGAGCCCACTACGATCGCGGCCGCGCTCGGGATCTACGCCGACCACCCGGGGCAGTTCGACCCGGAGCGCGTGCGCGCGGTCGCGGAGGGATTCCGCTGGCCGGCCATCGCAGCCCGCGTGCGCACCATCCTGGAACGGTGCGCTGCCGGCAGGGGCGAGCGGTGAGCCGCGGAACCCTAGCGGCGGGCGATACCGCCGTCCGCCGTGCACGCCCAGCCAGCGGGCGGCGTCGCGCCGCGCGCCGGAGCATCCCACGCGTATGCCACCATCCTCGTCGCCGGCGACAGCGCGATGCTGCGGGCCGTCGCCTCGATGAGATCCGCCGCCGCATCCGACACCCCCTCCGGGCGGCGCCACTCGCGGCGTTCCGCGACGATCATCCCGCTGGGGTTGCACGCCATGATCGCCTGCACGGCGGCGGCGGAGGCCACCTCGGGGCGATTCCACTGTCGGTCGCGCGTGGGCTCGGCGGCGAGGCCACCTCGCCGGTCGACGGCGCGTCCGAGCAACACGAAATCCAATCCGCCGAGCGCGTATGTCGCCTTGTGCGGGCTCGTTGCGACGATCACCGCGGCCCTCTCCGCCTCCTCGGCCAGACCACTGTCGGCGGCCAGCTCCCAGTCCGCCTCGCCCCGGTAGTGCCCACCGAGCCACCACTCGCCGTCGTCGACGGTGAGCATGCGGTAGGTGTAGGAGACGGCGTCCACGCTAGGGGCGGCAAACGCGGCCCAGCCGAGCACCGCCACGACCGTCAGGCCGAGCGCCAACGAACGCCGCTCGCGCGTCGCCTTTCCTCGCTCGAGGAGCGCAGCCAGGGCGCCGTGGGTCCACCCGATCAGGGTCGACGCGCCGATGGCCGCGAGGGCGTACGCCGCGGGCAAGGCGAAGTAGACGTAGCGTTCGTGGCGCCAGGCCGAGAAGGAGACGGCCAGAAGGGCCGCGCCCGCCATGACCGCCAGGTACGCCGCGAAGCGCGGGCGGCGGATCAAGGCCAGCGCCGCGAGCAGCGGCAGCAGCGACCAGGCGCCGCCGTAGAGACGCGCGAAGTAGTCGTAGTAGAAGCGGGGGCTCGGGTCGCGTCCCACCACCACCGCGCTGGGCGCGCTGTACGCGCGCGCGAAGCGCTCGCCGAGGCCGCCGAGCCAGACCCACGAGGCCAACGCAACGACCACCAGGGCGGCGAGCGCCCACGTCCAGCGGGGCGCGGTGGGCAGCTTCGCGCGCAGCGTGTAGATCGCGACCGGGAGCGCCGCCAGGCCGATGGCCGCCGCCGCCAGCGCGGTGCTGATCTGGAGGTGGTAGGCGACGGCCAGCGCCGTAACCGCGCCGACCGCGTACGCCGCCGCGCGCCGGTCCCAACGCTCCGGCCGCGAAGCCAGAGCGAACACGGCCACCGCCGCGGTCCACACCATCAGCGCATGCACGGTGTAGAAGCGGGCGCTCTGAGACAGATAGAGGTCGGTGGGGGCCAGAGCCACGAGCGCGGCCGCGATCCAGGCGGCGAGCGGGTCCGCGTAACTACGCACCGCGACAAACACGGCGCCCGCCAGCAGCGCGCCGGCGAGCACCGAGGGGAGCCGGGCCTGGGCGAGTCCTTCGCCGAAGACCCGCATGGAGCCGGCAACCAGCCAGGTGAAGAGTCGCGCACGGGTGTACTCCCCGCCGTCGGGCGAGAGCCGCAGGGAGCCGTCCTCCAGGAGCGAGCCACCGGCCATGAAGTGGTAGAGCTCGTCCATGTGCGGCGTGTGGTCGAGGCCCACCAGCCGCACGGCGAGCGCGGCGACCACCACGACCGCGCCGCCAATCCAGGCGCCACCGCGCAGGCGCTCGACGGCGGGGAGGTGCGACTTGGTGTGGCCCATGCGTTTCGCCTCTGGAGTGCCGCCCTCGGGCGGCGCGACCGTCCCCTTGCTGTCCGCAGGATCGCGGCCAAAGACTTGCAACTCGGACCGCGTGTCGCCCGAAAGAAGCGACGGCGCTCTCACCCCGCAACCGTGCGGCCTGCCGCCACGTGGCGGCTCGCCTTGCGCGCGCGCGCCGGACGTGCGTGCCGCGCGCGCGCGGCGGAGCGTGGGTTGAGCGTTGCGTCGATGCCACAACGACCGAGCCGGCAAGCCCGAATGACGGACGCGCTGAACATTCTGCACGTGTGCGCCCCGGCCCCCTTCGGGGGCCTGGAGCGGGTCGTCGCTGCCCTCACGGCGGGGCTGGCCGGGCGGGGTCATCGGGTGACGCTCGCGACCGTGCTGGACGTCGGCGCGGACGTGCCCGCGGCGATCACCGCGGCCGAGCACCGGGGTGTCGACCTGGTGCCGCTCAGGCTGCCGCCACGGGCGTACGGCGCCGAGCGGCACGCGGTTCGTACGCTCGCGCGCGGGTTCGGAGCGCAGATCCTGCACACCCACGGCTACCGCTCCGACGTGCTCGCGGGCCCGCTCGCCGCGGGCGTAGGCGCGGCGAGGGTCAGCACCGTGCACGGGTTCACCGGCGGTGGTCCGCGCAACCGCGCGTATGAATGGCTGCAGCGCAGGGCCCTGCGACGCTGCGACGCCGTCGTTGCGGTCTCGGCCGACCTGGCCGAGGCGCTGCTGGCCGCCGGCGTGACGGGGGTCAGCACCGTGGTCAACGGCGCGCCGCTGCCCACCCCCCCCGCGTCGGCCGCAGAAGCGCGCCGGGCGCTCGGTGCGTCCCCCACCGATTTTCACATCGGCTGGGTCGGCAGACTCAGCCCGGAGAAGGGCCCCGACGTGTTCCTCGAGGCTCTGGCGCGGCTGCCCGCGGACTTGTCCTGGCGCGCGTCGATAGTGGGCGATGGCCCGCTGCGTAGGTCCATGGAGGATCGCGCCGCCGCGCTGGGCCTCGACGGGCGGACCCGCTTTGCGGGCGAGCTGGCCAATGCGGCCAGGCTCATGTGCGGGTTCGACGTCGTCGTGCTGAGCTCGCGCCGCGAGGGCACCCCCGTGACCCTGCTGGAAGCGGTGGAGGCCGGGGTCCCGCTGGTCGCGACCCGGGTGGGGGGCGTGCCCGACGCGGTCGGCGCCGAGGGGGCGCTGTTCGCGGATTCGGAGGACGCCGCCGGACTGGCCGCCTCGATCGCGCAGATACACCGGGATCCCGCCGCGGCCAGGCGGCGCGCGGAAGCCGCGCGGCGCCCGCGCGGCGTCGCCACGGACTGGGTGGAGAGCTACGAGGACGTGTACCGAGTCGCACTGGGCGGCGCCGCCCGCCTCCAATCGGAGCAACCTCGATGACCGTGGCGTACGCCCTCCTGGTCGTCGCCATCGCGATAGGCGGCTACGCCTTCGTGGGCTATCCCGTGCTGCTCCGCGTGGCGGCGGCGTTGCGAAGGCCGGCGGCCGAGGACGGAGGCGAGTCGGAGTGGCCGTCGGTGACCGTGACCCTCACGGCGTACAACGAGGAGGCCCAGATGGCGGGGGCGCTCGACAGCCTGCTGGCGCTCGACTACCCCACCGAGCTGAGGCGCGTGCTGATCGTTTCCGACGGCTCCACGGACGGCACGGATCGCATCGTGCGCTCATACGCCGCGCGTGGCGTGGACCTCATCGCGCTCCCCGACCGCGTGGGCAAGACCGCCGCCGAGGGGGCGGCTCTGAGGGAAATCGACACCGATCTCGTCCTGAACACGGACGCATCCGTTCGCCCGCACCCCGCTTCGCTGAAGGCGCTGGTAGGTGCGTTCCGAGATCCCAGCGTCGGAGTGGCTTCCGGCAGGGACGTTAGCGTCAGCGGGGACGAGCACGCGGGTAACGAGGGGGAGCGGGGCTACGTGGGATACGAGATGGCGGTGCGCGCGCTGGAGACGCGCGTGCACGGAATCGTGGGCGCCTCCGGCAGCTGCTACCTGATCCGAGCTTCCCTGCACCGGCTCGCGCTGCCGGCCGGCCTCAGCCGGGACTTCGCGGCGGCGTTGCGCGCGCGGGAGCACGGGTATCGTGCCGTGTCCGTGGATACCGCCACGTGTCAGGTGCCGCGAGCCGCGTCGCTGCGCCGGGAGTACCGGCGCAAGGTCCGAACGATGGTGCGTGGAATGCGCACGCTCGCGTACAACAGCGCGCTGCTGAACCCGGCCCGTTATGGGGTCTTCGCCTGGATGTTGTGGAGCCACAAGGTGGCTCGCTGGGTGGTCCCCTGGGCGGCCCTGGCCGCGCTGGCGGCGACCGCCTTGCTCGCCGTCACCCAGACGTGGGCGCGCTTGGCCGTGGCCGGCGCCATCGGGCTCGGCCTGATCACCGCGCTCGCGTGGCTGCGCGACGGCCGGGTACCCCGGCCCTTCGCGTTGCCGGCGTGGGCCGCGCTCGGAAACCTCGCCGCCGTCCACGCCGCTTTGAAGGCGCTGGGCGGAGAGCAATCGGCCATCTGGGAGCCCACCCGCCGGGATCCGACCGCGACCGTGGAGGCCGCGTGAACTACCGGAGCTTCGACGACATGAACGCGCGCATCGTGGAGTGGGCGCTGACGCTCCCCGCCGACATCGACCTGATCGTGGGGGTGCCGCGTTCCGGCCTGCTGGCGGCCACGCTGCTGGCGCTGCACCGGAACCTTCCGATGGCCGACCTCGATGGATTCCTGGCGGGGCGCGTCTACGATGGAGGCCGGCGCTTCCGCGGCAAGTACGGCGTGGACGCCGTCGAGCGTTATCTGGACGAGCCTCGCTCGGTGCTCATCGTCGACGATTCGATCCGCTCCGGTGCGTCGCTTCGGGAGGTGAGAGAGCGCGTCGGTGCGGCCGCTCTGCCGCACCGGATCCGCTACGGGGTGGTTTTCGCGGACCTGGGAACACTGGACGAGGTCGACCACTACTGCGAGGTCGTAGCCGCCCCCCGAGCTTTCGAATGGAATCTCCTGCACGCCGACTGGTTGATGTCCTATAGCTGCGTCGACATCGACGGCGTCTTGTGCCCCGATCCGACGCCGCAGCAGAACGACGACGGTTCCGCCTATCTCGATTTCATAGCCAACGCACCCGCACTGCACACGCCCAACGTGCAGGTCGGCTGGCTGGTTACCTGCCGCCTGGAAAAGTACCGGCCGGCTACCGAGGCGTGGCTGGAGAAGAACGGGATTCGGTACAGCGAACTGCTCATGATGGACTATCCGGACGCGGAGTCGCGTCGGGCCGCGGGCGCGTACGGGGCCTTCAAGTCAGACGTGTATTGCACGACCGGCGCGTTGTTTTTCGTGGAGAGCAATCCCAGTCAGGCGAGCGAGATAGCCCAGCGGTCGGGCAAGCCCGTCTACTGCATGGGGACTCGTTCGCTCGTGCGGCCCAGTCTGATCGCACAAAGCCGTCGCAGAGGAGTCGACTGGCTCGCCAGGGGCTGGGTAGGTGCCGCTCGACGTCAGGTCTTGCGGCTCATCAAGCGTGCGGCCGGTAAGTCGGCTGTGGAGGCCAGTACCCAGGCCGGTACCAAGGATATGAACTGATATGACGCAGGACAGCGTACACTTCGACCGTGTCTGGAAGAAGTTCCGCCGGGGAGAGTTGCATGACAGCCTGCGGGATCTCGTGCCCTCGATCGCGGGGCGGTTGCTGGGTCGCAGGCGCGCCGGCGCGGACGAACTCGAGGGGACCGAATTCTGGGCTGTTCGGGACGTCTCCTTCACGGTCGATCCCGGCGAGGCCCTGGGCATCATCGGCCCCAACGGGGCGGGCAAATCCACCATCCTCAAGCTGCTCACGCGGATCCTGCGGCCGACCCGCGGAAGCTGTGGCGTGAGCGGGCGGGTGGGCTCGATGATCGAGATCGCGGCCGGCTTCCACCCCGACCTGACGGGTCGCGAGAACCTGTTCCTGCAGGGCTCGATCATGGGGATGACGCAGGAGGAAATCACCGCGCAGTTCGACCGGATCGTCGACTTCAGCGAACTGGCGGACTTCATCGACACCCCCGTCAAGCGCTACTCCAGCGGCATGAACGCCCGCCTGGGGTTCGCCATCGCCGCGCACCTCGCCCCCGACGTGCTGATCATCGACGAGATCCTGGCGGTGGGCGATCTGCGATTCCAGCGCAAGGCGTTCGACCGCATCGGCGAGATCGCGGGCCAGAACATCCCGGTCGTGATCGTGTCCCACCAGTTGGACCGGATCGCCGCGCTGTGCACGAAGGCGATCCTGCTCGACGCCGGCGAGGTCGCGTTTCGGGGCCCCCCCGGTGAGTGCGTAGCCCAGTATATCGCGGGTTCGAGCGAGGTCGCGGGCTCGGGAGGCGAGCGTCTCCCGGTTCAGCTGCGCCGGCTCACGATGGAGGACGAGCCCATGCTCACGTCGGGTCAGACGATCCGGGTGAAGCTCGAGGGGGAGGTGCGGCCGCCCGCGTCGCCGACGCAGACCGTCAGCTTCCGCGTGCGGTCCGTTCAGAAGGCACAGACGATGTTCGCCTTCAACCTGGAGGCCGAGGACATCGCCATGCCGCGGGAGGGCCCGTTCACCGTCGACCTGGAGCTGAAAGTCAATCTGGGCGGGGGCCTCTACTCGATCGAGAGCTCCGTGTTCGATGTGGCCGAACGGCGCCATCTCGCGTTCGGCCCGAACGTGCTTTTCCAGATCCCGGTTGATCCCGGCTTTTTCGGTGTCGTCAACATGGAGCACCGCGTGGAGCTGAAGCAGCCGGAGCCCGCCAAGCCCTGATCGGCGTGTGGTTCTACCTGGTCGAACCGGAGCCCTGGCGGCTTCGCCAGGCGCCTCTCAAGTAACCCAATACCCTGGCCATTTTCCAGCGGGGCATGAAGCGATCCACCGGCTCGCCGCGCCGAAGCAGGGCGGCAAGGCGTGCCAGCCCGGTCTCCGCCAGCGCGCGCACGGCCCACCGCGGCACCCCGAACCAGCGGATCAGATTAGGACTCGCGTGCAGGCCC
This sequence comes from Gemmatimonadota bacterium, assembly GCA_039715185.1. Taxonomy (NCBI): domain Bacteria; kingdom Pseudomonadati; phylum Gemmatimonadota; species Gemmatimonadota bacterium. The sequence continues at coordinate 19,703 of JBDLIA010000021.1, read as the reverse complement.
TCCGAAATGCCGTTGCGGTGCGCACGCCGTACTGTCCACGCCGGGGAGCACCGCTCCTTGGGCACCCAATGCCAAACGCGCGCATCCGGCACGTATTGGAGGCCCATGCCGGCCGTTACCATGCGCCGCTGCATGGCCGTCTCCATGCCCGTCGGGCTGTCGTTGGAGCGTCCGCGGGCACCGGGGCCCAGGTCCGCCGGCGCCCCACCCAGGCGCAGCGCCGGCTCCGCGAACGCCGCCCAGTTGAAGCCCAGGAACCAGCGCCAGTCGGAGACGCTCCAGTCCCACCCCCGGGCCGAGTACGGCAGGAATTCGAGCAACCACGGGGGAGGTGCTTCCTCGTAGTCGATCGACACCGGGCCTCCGTAAAAGAAGTCCGGGCCGTGCTCCGCGGCTGCTTCCACGTAGGACGTGAGCACGTTCGTTCCTATGCGCACGTCGTCGTCGAAGAACACGACCAGGCCGGTCGCTATCGACTCGAGCCCGAACTGGGTGGCGGCGCCCTTGCCGCGTTGCGCCAGGTGATGACACTCGATGGGGAGCCTGTCGGCGAACCTGGCGCATACCTCGGGGGCGCTCCGCGAATCCCCGTTCTCGACCACCACCACGCGCCGCAGCCCGGATGGAAGACGAGCCTCCGCAACGCTGTCCAGTGTGCGTTCCAGGAGGCCCGGCCTGTGCGCGGTGGCGATCAGGACGCTTAGGTCCACCCGCGTTCGTCCCTTACCACGCTCCGAGTCGCAGCAGTACCACGGGGAACGTGCGCACCATGATACGGAAGTCCTCCCCGAGCGACCGGCGTCCGATGTACTCCAGGTCGTACTCGAGCTTGCGGCGCACGTCCTCCAGCGACCGATCGTAGTGCTGGCTGATCTGCGCGAGACCGGTGATGCCCGGCGGGACTCGCTGGCGGCGCGGGTATTCGCCCAGCGTGCGGCGCAGCTTCTGGAAGATCGCGGGCTGCTCGGGGCGCGGCCCCACGATGCTCATCTCGCCCTGGAGGACGTTGATCAACTGCGGCAGCTCGTCCAGGCGGAACTGCCGGAGGACGCGCCCGATGGGCGTGATTCGCGGATCGTCCGGCGCGGCCCACGCCTCGGCTACGTTGCCCGGCGTGTGGACCATCGTCCGGAACTTGTAGATGCGGAAGAGGCGGCCCCCGTAATCGACGCGGCGCCGATCGGCGAAGCGATGGTCTCCGGGGATACGACGGTCCAGCCCGACCCGGAGCTGTGAATAGAGCATCGGACCCGGCGACGTGAGCCTTACGAGCAGCGCCACGAGCGCCATGACCGGCAGGCCCAGGATCAGTAGGGACCACGCCACGACGAGGTTGAGGGCGCGCACGGTGCGATCGGCGCCCGGGGCCCTGCGGCCGGCGCTGGCGGTCGCGGCCGGCGCTCCTTCCATGCCGCCGCCGTTCTCGACGGCCAAGAAGCCACCGAGACTCTCGGCGCGGGCGCGGGCGTATTGGCCGGTGCCCGCTTTGGGGAGGTCCACGCTGTCTGAAAGACGCATCCGTATTCGACTCAGGGGTCGTACTGCACTCGAACCTGACTTGCCTTGCAATCGTCGTGCGCGACGGTGGCGACTTCGCCCCGGTCGCCAATCAATCGTGCCATCTCCTTGCCAGATACCGGCTTGGAACGGTTAGGCCGAAACTCTCACGGCCCGCTTCGGCGACGCACGGAGACGGCGCCTGTGGCTCCCGTTCCACACCTCTGGCCCGATCCGGTGCAGCCCAATCGTGCGCCACCGAGCCGGTCGCCTCCACTCGGACGCAAGCCGCCCCGTGTTGCATGCGCGCACGCGCTAGACGATCAAGCGTCCCCGCGCGTCACATCTTGGACCCCGCCGGCGCCCACCGGTACCGGACTGTCCACGGCGGGGAGCACCACCGCAAAGCGGAACCGCGTGCCCCACTCTGGGCGCGACTCCACGTCCAGCTCGCCGCCCATCGCCTCCACCAGCTTGCGGGACGCGGCAAGACCGAGACCGGCGCCCGAAAACGTGTAGCCGCGGCGCCCGCGCACCCTCCGGAACGGCTGAAAGAGCCTGCGCTGGACCTCGTCCGGGATCCCGGGACCGGTGTCGCGGACGCTGAACCGTACCAGCCCGTCGTCGGCCTCGGCGGCGACCACCTCTACGTAGCCCTCCTCGGTGAACTTCAGCGAGTTCGAGGCGAGGTTCAGCAGCACCCGCCGAAGCGCCGCGGGCTGCCCGGACCGCAGGTCCCCTTCGGGCGCCGACATCCGCACCGTGAGCCCCTTCTCCTCGGCCATCGGGCGGACGATGTCGTGCAGCGACGACAGCAGCTCGCCCAGCGAAAACGGAACCGGCTCGGGCTCGATGAGATTGCCGCCGCGCGCGAGCTCGATGATGTCGCTTGCCATGGAGATCAAGCGCAGCGCGGCGCTGTAGATGATGCCCAGCTGGCGCTTCTGCGTTGCGTTGACCTCGCCGCTGTGCTCCTGCCACAGGACCTCGGCCAGGAACAGCACGGACGCCAGCGGAGAGCGCAGGTCGTGGGCGATATCGACGGCCAGGTCGAGCCCGTCGGGTTCGCTCAGGCGGGACGAGAAGTGCGCGCTCCACTCCGCGTCCCACGCCTCCCGCAAGCGCTCACAGCGGCGCATCAGATCGAGCGTCGCGGCGGCGTCGACCCCGGCGGGGTCCGCGCCCCCGAGAAGCTCGCCCCGGAGCAGATCCAGGGCGCGCTTGCGCAGCGCCGATGCGGCGGGCATTTCGGCGCTGGGGTCGGCCACGGCGGCGGCCACGAGCGCGACCTCATGGCGCAACTCGTCCGCGTCCTCGACGTCGCCGAGTTCGCTACGCCAGCGCATCACCACGCGCTGGGCCGCTGCTGCGATAGCCGGTTCCCCTACCGGGGGCCCAGCCCGTTCGGCGTCGGACACGGCTTCATCCCCGACGCCACCCCGATCGCTCATCTGGTCTCGGCGTTGTCTGCCGTCTTGATGATCGTGTCTCGCTGCAACCCGTGCTTCTCCATCAGGCGATACAGCGTCGTCCGGTCCACGCCGGCGATGCGCGCCGCCTTGGACATGTTTCCGCCGGCCTGGTTCACGAGCCAGACCAGGTACTCCTGCTCGAACTCCGCCAGCACGCGCTCGCGGGCGTCGTGGTACGGTTCGGAGACTATCTCGGGCCCGTAGCGTTTGCGCTGGGCGCGCCCGTCAGCTCCCGACGACTCCGCGAACGGGAGATCCTCCGGACCCACGTCGGTGCCGGCGTCCAGAAGGATGACGGAGTGCTCCATTACGTTCTGCAGCTCGCGCACGTTGCCGGGCCAGCTGCGCCCCTGCAGCGCCCGGATCGCCTCGTCGTTCAACGTGGGCACGGCCGATCTGCCGTCGCGGTGGCGCTTCCAGTAGTGCCCCAGAAAGTGTCGCGCGAGCACCGGGATGTCCTCGTGCCGGTCGCGCAACGGCGGCACCTCCAGCGGCACCACGCGCAGCCTGTAGTAGAGGTCTCGTCGCAGCGCGCCGCTGTCCACTGCCTCGATGGGATCGCGATTCGTAGCAGCGAGGAAGCGCACGTTGACCACCGCGTCGGTGGTGTTGCTGCCCACCCGGCGCACCACCCCGTCCTGAATGACGCGCAGCAGCTTGGCCTGCGTCGGCATGGACATCTCGGTGAGCTCATCCAGGAACAGCGTGCCTCCGTTGGCCGCCTCGATCAGGCCGGGCTTGTCCTTGACGGCGCCAGTGAACGAGCCCTTGATATGCCCGAACATCTCCGACTCCAGCAGCCCCTCGGGAAGCGCCGCGCAGTTGAGGGAAACGAGCTCCCGGCTGCGCCGCCGGCTGTGGTGGTGAATGTACTGGGCGACCAGCTCCTTACCGGCGCCGCTCTCTCCCACGATGAACACAGACGCGTCCGTCGGCGCCACGCGCCGCGCCAGGTCCATCATCTGCTGAAACACCGGCGAGGAGCCAATGATGGGTAGGTCGGCGTTGCCCGAGGACACTGCGTGTTGATCGTCGGGCGGCTCCTCCGTCTCGCTCTCCTTTGCCACCAGGACGGCGTGGGCAGCTCGCCCTATCAGGATCTGTAGGTGCGCCGCCGAGAAGGGCTTGGGCAGGTAGTCCCAGGCACCCAACCGGAGCGCTTCGATGCTCGTCTCCACGCTCGGATTGCCGGTCATCACGATCACGATCGTGGCCGGGTGCGTCTCCATCGCCGCATCGAGAATGTCCATTCCGGACACCTGGGACATGTAGAGGTCCACCAGGACGATGTCCCACTTCTTGCGGCGGACCATGTCGAGGCCGTCCTCACCGCGACCGCAGGTGGTGACCGTGTAGCCGTCGGTGACCAGTATGCTCTCGCAACCGTCTCTCAGATTGCGATCATCATCCACCAGCAGGACGCGCAGGTTGGCCTTGTCCTCGGGGTCCAGGGCGAGCAAGCCCTGCACGTCAGCCGGAGACTGGGCGTCTGATAGGCTCATCTATTCGCTATACTGTCTGTGATAAGCTCGGCCTCCGCTCGAGGCCGGGCCGGCTCGCTCGACGTAGAGGAGCCGTTGCTGGGAGAGGGTAGCCAAGGTGCGGGCGTTGCACCGTCGCGTCAAGGCATTCTTGCGGCGGTTGTTGCGACAGCTCAACACGAAGTCGGCGGGCTCGGCAGTCCGAAGGCGGTACGCTTGGCTCCAAATGGCCCCACTCGGGGTAGATTCCCAGCGGTATCACCCTTGCTATCGAGGGCGGCGGTAATCCTTCGTCCAACCCGATCCGGGGGACCCGGTTGATGGAACAGAACAGGAACCTTCCCACTCCGCATGGCGGCCCCGCGCCCTTACAGCCGCATGATGCCGAATGGCCGCCCGAAGGGCCGGCGCGCCATCCGGTGGAGGATGAAGGCCTCGACTGGCGTCGCTACGCGGCCGCCGCCCTGCGATACAAGTGGCTGATCTTCGGCCTGACCGCGCTGGGCGCGGTGGCGGGAGGCGTGGTCGCGTGGAACATGACGCCCATGTACTACGTGGAGGGCAAGGTCTGGATCGAGGAGCCGCCGCGCGGCGGACGCGGGCCGATCGAGGCCCGCCAGCCGCTCGAGAGCTACGGGTGGGTGGAACTCCTGCAGACGCATGCCGTGCTGGACGGTGTGGTGCGTGACCGCAGGCTAAACGTGGGCACCGCGGCTCCGACCGACACGGTCATCATCCCCCACATCGACATGACGGAGGCGTTCCAGCCGGGCGCGTACTCGCTGACGGTCGACCGGTCCGGAGCGCGCTACTCCCTGCTCGACGGAGCCGGGGCCGTGATCGACAGCGCGGCGCTCGGCGAGCCGGTGGGCGCGGAGCGCGGCTTCACGGTGCAGGCCCCCAGGGGCGCGCTGGAGCCCAGCGGCGCTTACGGCTTCCAGCTCTTCCGCACGTTGGGCGCGGCGCGCAGCCTGGCCGGCGCCCTCGACGCCACCGTCGTGCGCGACGGCAACTTCATGGTCATCTCCCTCGAGGGCGAGGAGCCGCGCGCCGCCGCGGCGACGCTGCAGGTGGTCCTCGACGAGTTCGTAAAGACGGCGGCCGACCTCAAGCGCGCCCGCCTGGACGAGCTGACGCGCATCATGGAGGACCAGCTCACGTACGCGCGGGACAATCTGGGCGAGGCGGAGCTGGCGCTGGAGAGCTTCCGCGCCGTCACCATCACGCTCCCGTCGCAATCCGGGGCGCCCATCGCCGGGGGCGTGCAGGCAGCACAGGATCCGGTGATTCGCAACTACTACGAGCAGCAGTTCGAGCTCGATCAGGTACGCCGCGATCAGGACGCCATCCGGCGCGCCCTGGGCGGCGAGACCGCCGCCGGCCTCGGGTCACTCGAGATCGTCCCGTCGGTGCAGGATACGCGCGAGCTGACGCTGGCCCTCACGGACCTCGCCGCCAAGCGCGCGGAGCGCAGGGCGCTGCTGCAGCAGTACACGGACGAGCACCCGCAGGTGCAGGAGGTCACCGGCCAGATCGCGTCGATCGAGGCCAGGACGATCCCGGCGCTGGCGCAGGGCGTGCTCAACAGGCTGTCGGCTACCGAGTCGGACCTGCAGAGGCGAATCGGCACGGCCTCGGCGCAGATCCGTCGCATCCCGGCGCGCTCCATGGAGGAGCAACGGCTGGTGCGTAACCGCGACATCGCGGACAGGATCTACCGGAACATCCAGTCCTCCTACGAGGAAGCGCGTCTGGCCGCGGTCAGCAGCATACCGGACATACGCCAGCTCGATCCAGTCGCGGTGCCGATCCGGCCCGTGAACGATGAGCGCATCCGGATGTTCCTCGTGATCCTGCTCGGCGGGCTGGCGCTCGGCCTGGTGGGCGCGTTCCTGCGGGACCAGTTCGATCCGCGGCTGCAGCATCCCGACCAGGTGCGGCAGATGGGACTGCCCATCCTCGCTGCCATTCCGCACATCCATAGCCCCAAGCAGCTCGGCAAGTTCGAGAACGCGGCCGAGCTGGTGGAAGCGTTCCGCAACGTCCGTCTCAACGTTTCCTTCGAGAACGGCAACGGCGGGCCGGTCATGCTGACCGTAACCAGCCCCGGCAGCGGCGACGGCAAGTCGTTCGTGTCCGCCAACCTGGCGCTCGCCTACGCAGAGTTGGGCCGACGCACGCTGCTGGTGGACGGCGACACGAGGCGAGGCGCGCTGCACCGCATGTTCGGCATCGAGCGCAAGCCCGGCCTGCTGGACTTCTTGGACGGTACGGCCACGCTGAGTGAGGTGATCAAGCCGACGCCCTACCCGGCGCTCGACCTGCTGCCTGCGGGTACGCGCCTGAGTCGAGGGCCGGAGCTGCTGAGCACCACGCGCCTGACCGATCTCCTCGACGAGTTGCGTGGCCGCTACGACACCATCCTCGTGGACAGCCCGCCGCTCGGCGCTGGGGTGGATCCGCTGGTGCTCGCCACGGCAACGCGCAACGCGCTGATCGTCCTTCGGACGGGCAGCACCGACCGGGAAATGACGGAGAGCAAGCTCGACAACCTCGAGCGCTTCCCGGTCCACGTGATGGGCGCCGTGGTGAACGACGTCGCCGCGGGCCGCCTATACGGGGGTTATGAGATCTACGGCTATCTGCCGGGCTACGAGCCCCACGACGAGGCGCCCGCGGGCGTCGGCTGATAGTCGGCGGAGGCGTGGGTGGCGCTGGAGAACCCGCCTACGCCTCCACGGCCCGAGTCGCCAGCGTGATCATTTCGCTCGGGTCGGCCGGGGCCTGACCGGCGTCCGACACGGCCCACACGCCGGTCCGCAGAGCGGCGGCGGTCCCGGGCTCCAGCGCGCCCGACAGTCTACGCGCGAGGCCGCGCGCCCCGCTGTCGTCGGTGTCGGTGGCGAGGATCGCCAGATGCGCTTCGTCGACCCTCCCCAGGACATCCGAGCGGCGCCCCACCTCGAGAAAGACGGTCGCGACCGCCGACAGGTCCGGCGCCTGGCCGTCAGCCAACTCAATACCTGACGCCCCCGCGCGGTCCGCCTCGAACACGACGCACGCGAGCGGCTGCTCCATGCGCCGCGCGAAAGCGGCGATCTCCGCGCTCCTGCGCAGCAGCCCGCGCATGTTGTAGAGACCCGTATGCGCGTCCACGAAGCCCTCGCCGCGCGCCGCGTCGGCGTCGCGCTTGGCCCCCGCGTAGACGCTCAACCGAGCGCGCAGCTCCCTCGGGTCGACCGGGAAGGCGAGGACGTCCCAGGCGCCTGCCTCGAGCGCGGCGATGCGCTCGGCGCGCGAGGGAGGAGTAGGGCTGAGCAGGAGAATCGGCGTGCTCGGGGGGACGGCGCTGGCCTCTCGTAGCCGGCGCGCCACCGACACCCCCGTCTCGTCGGGGAGGTCGGTGCCCAGTAGCACCACGTCGGGTCGGGTCGCGGCGGCGTGGGCCAACAGCCGGGCCCCGCTCTGCGCGCGCTCGACGGCGAAGCCTGAGGGAGTGAGGACCGACTCCACGGATCGGGTCGTCCACTCGTCTCGGCTGGCGATCAGCACCAGCGGCAGCGGTTCGGGCATCTAGGCTGTCCTGTACGGTCGGGAGAGTACCGTTTGGACTCGCCCCGCTTCGAAGGCGGGAAATCACTCCGGGGAGAGCGACTCGGTCCGTTCGCATCCCCGGCAGGTTTCGTGCGAGTGCGCGCCCGCGCGGCCCATGTGCCTACTGCGCCTACACTTTCGTGAAATCTATCCTCCCCGAGGGCACCCGCGCGTGCCGCGTCGGTCCAGCAGCCGGGGTCGACTCTGGTGCGAACCTACAACAGTGAGGCGGCTCGCCGGAAGGGTTGTTGCGGACACACAACGAAACTGGCGCTGGGACCGATCGGCGCCCCGGGCCTCAAGCGATTCTTGAACAACGAGTTAGCTCGATTCGCGGGCCGTCTCTGAGCGGTGGCTTCAGCTTTGAATGGGAAGGGCCCCATGCGACGATACCGTATGCCTGGCGAACCACGGAAGGCGAGAGCGCACGGAGGCTCCGTTGTGGTGTAATCGATGTGGCGGGTGTGGCCCCGGCGGACGCTTCCCGCGGGAGCGCACCAACGGCCGTGCGACGTCGGCGTCCTTGCGGTCCCTGTTTTGCGACGCCTGTGGCCGGGTGCGGCCGCTCTGGCTCCGGCCGCGCGACGCGGTCGAGCGGCTCGCCGCCTTCGGACTGATTTCCGTCCCGCCACGCGGGGCAGATGGTCACAGAGAGGAACTCGATCGATGAGACTCCGAATCGCAGCGCTGACGCTCGCGCTGGTCGCGCTCGCCCCGCCCGTCTCGGGGCAGGAGGCTCCGCCGGGAGCGATCCCCCGCCTCGGAGACACCCGGGACCGACTCGAGCGGGTGCTCGCCGACATCGAGCGCCAGCTGGTGGACGATGATCTTCACGAGGAGGACCGCGAGGCGCTGCAGATGGAAGCCGACGTGGTCCGCGGGCGCCTGATCGAGGGTGACTTCCACGTGGGCGACCAGGTACACCTGCTGGTGCGCAACGAGGAGGAGCTGAGCGACACGTTCACCGTGGCGCCGGGACCCGTCTTGGTGCTGCCGGTAGGAGGCGAGGTCGAGCTCGGCGGGCTACTTCGCTCCGAACTGGAGCCGCACCTCGAGGAGCACCTGACACGCTACATCCGCTCTCCGGCCGTGCGGGCGGAAGCGCTTGTCCGTATCTCGGTCATCGGCGAGGTGTCGCAGCCAGGCTTCTACGTGATCCCCGCCGACGTGCCCGTAACCCAAGCGTTTACGATGGCCGGCGGCCCCACCCGCGAAGCGAAGCTGGACGACGTGCGCGTTGAGCGTCGCGGCGACCGGGTCTGGGAGGGGGAGCCTCTGGAGCTCGCCCTGAACGAGGGCAGGACATTCGACCAACTGGGGATTCGCGCCGGAGACCAGATAGTGGTGCCGGAGCGACGGAGCACCGGTGAGACCGTGCGCATCCTGCTGATCAGTGTGCCGACCGCGATCTTCGCTCTGAGCAGACTCTTCTAGCGACTCGTGACCAGTCGCGGGCCGCGCCCCCGCGGTCCTCGCGGCGCGTAGATCGGATCGGCACCGAAGCGCCGTCGTCCCGCCCGGGGCGGCGGCGTCTTCACGTCCCGCCAGCCTCGTGCGTCCGCCCAGTTGGGCCTCGCGAGCCGCCGTTGACGGTCTTTGGCCCTCCGGCTAGCTTTTCAGGCTGTCGTGCTTTCGCACCAAACCGCGGCTGACGAGCGCATGCGAGACACATTCCGGGGACCGATGATGCTCCTCTCGGGGACGGCCAATCGGCCGCTCTCCGAGGAGATCGCCGAGCACATGGGTGTGCCCCTTGGGGACATTACCATCAAGCGGTTCGCCGATGGTGAGATCTTCGTTCGGCTGAACCAGAACGCGCGCGGTCGCGACGTCTACATCGTGCAGCCGACCCCGTCGCCGGCCGAAAACCTGATGGAGCTGCTTCTCATCGTGGACGCCGCGCGGCGGGCTTCGGCAGCGCGGATCAACGTGGTGATGCCCTACTACGGCTACGCGCGCCAGGATCGCAAGGACCAACCGCGCGTGGCGATCGGCGCCAAGCTCGTGGCCAATCTGATCGTCACCGGGGGCGCGGACCGACTACTGGGCATCGATTTCCACGCCCACCAGTTGCAGGGCTTCTTCGACATCCCGGTCGACCACCTGTACGCGTCGCCGGTGCTGTGCGCCTACTTCGCCGCCAAGAAGCTGGAGGACCTGGTGGTGGTGGCCCCGGACGTTGGCGCCGCGAAGATGGCGCGCGGCGTAGCGCGCCGGCTGGACGCGAGCTTCGCGATCATCGACAAGCGAAGACCCGCCCCCAACGTGGCCGAGGTCGTGTCCGTGGTGGGTGAAGTGGAGGGCATGCCGTGCCTGATCGTGGACGACATGATCGACACGGCTGGGACGCTGTCCGGTGTCATAGAGGCGCTGCACGAGCGGGGGGCGACCAGCGTCTTCGCCGCCGCCACGCACCCGCTGCTGTCGGGGCCCGCCGGAGAACGGCTGCAGTCGTCCTCGGTGGAGGAGGTGGTGGTCACGAATACGCTGGACGTTCCCGTTGAGCGACGTTTCGACAAACTGGTCGTGCTGTCCGTGGCCGAGCTGCTGGCACGCGCGATCCGCTATACCCACTCGAACGAGTCTGTGAGCCAGCTCTTCGACTAGGGCTCACGATATTTTTTGGAGGAAAGCATGGCGACGGAGTCCATTACGTTGATCGCCACCCCCCGCGCGGAGCGGGGCAAAGGCGCCGCCCGCAAGCTGCGTGGCACCGGCCGCGTGCCGGCGGTGGTCTACGGACGCCAGGAAGAGACCCGGGCGCTGTCCGTCGACGCGCACGAGTTGACCCTGCTGTTCAACCGGATCTCGGTGGAGAACACGATCATCGAGCTGTCCGTCGAGGGTGAGGATGCGCCCGTCAACACGCTCGTGCGGGAGGTGCAGGCACACCCCTATCGCAACGAGATTCTGCACGTGGACTTCTACCAGGTGCGCGCCGGCGAGGAAATCGAGGTCGGCGTGCCGATCCGTCTGGAAGGCACCCCGATCGGGGTGCGCGAGGATGGTGGCGTCCTCGACCACGTCATCCACGACCTCACCGTGCGGTGCGTGCCCTCCAAGATCCCGAACGTCATAGAGCTCGACGTGAGCGAGATGGTCATCGGCGATGCGTTGCACGTGAGCGACATCAACTTGCCCGAGGGCGTCACCACGCTGATCGACCTCGAGCGGACCATCTGCAGCGTCGCGGCCCCGCGCGCCGAAGAGGAGCCGGAGGTCGAGGAGGGCGAGGAAGAGGAACTGCTGGAAGGGGAAGAGGGTGCCGGCGAGCCGGAGGTCATCGGCAAGGGTGGCGAGGAGGCGGACGGTGGAGGCGAGGAGGAGTCGGCCGAGTAGGCCCGTCCTCTCGGCGGACGCGGCGGCGTGAGGGTGATCTGCGGGCTCGGCAACCCGGGCTCCGAGTACGAGGACACCAGACACAACGTGGGCTGGTGGGCGGTCGATAGGCTCAGCTACGACTGGGATATCGGCCCCTTCCGGCGAGAAGGCAGGTCGCTGGTGACGGGCGGACGCGTCGGGGATCACTACGTTCGCCTGCTCAAGCCGCTGACGTACATGAACCGAAGCGGCTCCGCGTTGGGCGCGTTGCGCGGGCTGGAGGACTTCGATCCGGGCAGCGATCTGCTCGTCATCGTGGACGACGCCGCCCTGGACGTGGGGCGCGTGCGCTTCCGCCCGGGTGGTAGCGCGGGCGGCCACAACGGGCTGAAATCGGTACAGGCGGCGCTGGGCACCACCGCCTACAATCGGCTGCGCATTGGCGTGGGGCCGCTTCCGCCCGGCCGGGACATGGCGGATTTCGTGCTGGAAGACTTCGAGCCGGACGAGGAAGAGACGGTCGCGGGCCTGCTGCCGGGACTCACGGAGGCGGTTCGTGACTGGCTGGACGATGGCGTCGAGGTGGCCATGAGCCGGCACAACAGGTAGACGCGACAACCATGAATCGCCGCGGCGCGCGCCGCGGCTGATTTTTCGAGGGCAACCACTCTGGAGGAGCTCGTGACCGACCTGACCGCCCTGGCAACGTGGTCTCCGCTGGCGGGGGCGATCGGCCTTCTGGCCGCGCTGGGCCTCTACATGTACGTGCGTAAGCAGCCTTCCGGCACGGATCTGATGCGGGATCTCGAAGCGCAGATCTACGACGGGGCGATGGCCTTCCTGCGCCGAGAATACTCGGTGCTGGCGGTCTTCCTGGTGGTCGTCGCCGCGCTGCTGTGGCTGGCGATCTCGCAGCTGACGGCGCTGGCCTACATCACGGGCGCGCTCAGCTCGATCGCGGCGGGCTTCTTCGGCATGACCGCCGCTACCCGCGCCAACGTGCGCACGTCCGCCGCGGCAAAGGACGAAGGCCAGGGCAAGGCCCTGCGCGTCGCGTTCTTCGGCGGCGCCGTGATGGGTCTCTCGGTCGCCGCGCTGGGGTTGGTCGGCGTGGGCGGCTGGTACTGGTTCTACGGCGCTTCCGCCATCTCCGGCCCCGAGTTCGTGCGTTTCGGCGAGATCGTCAGCGGATACGCCATGGGGGCGAGCTCCATCGCGCTGTTCGCGCGCGTGGGCGGCGGCATCTACACGAAGGCCGCGGACGTCGGCGCCGATCTGGTAGGTAAGGTCGAGGCGGGCATCCCCGAGGACGACCCGCGCAACCCGGCCACCATCGCCGACAACGTGGGCGACAACGTGGGCGACGTCGCGGGCATGGGTGCCGACATCTTCGAGTCGTACGTCGGCAGCGTGATCGCCACCATCGCCATCGCCGCCACCAGCCCCGTGTACGTGGCCAACCGCGCCGAGGCCGTGGCGCTGCCGCTGATCACGATCTTCATCGGCCTGCTGATGTCGCTGGTGGGAATCGCGCTCATGAAGGCCCTGGAGAAGACCAATCCGGCGGCGGCGCTGCGCAACGTGACGTTCATCGCGGCGGCGCTGTTCCTGGGCGTGATGTACTTCGTGATTCGCGGGCTGGACTTCGAGCTGGTAGACGCCGCGGCGGGGCTGACCTACCCGTCGACCGGGCCTTTCTGGGCGCTGCTCGCCGGCACGTTGGTGGGGATCCTGATCGGTCTCGTGACCGAGTACTACACCGCCTCCAAGCCCATCAGGCGCATCGCCGACGCGAGCCAGACCGGCTCCGCCACAAACATCATCCACGGCCTGGCCGTGGGCCTGGAGTCGACGGTGATCCCGGTGCTTCTGATCGCGCTGGCGATCTACGTCTCGTTCGCCGTCGCCGGGTTGTACGGCATCGGTATCGCCGCGGTCGGCATGCTGGCCACGGTGGGCGTGACCATGTCGGTGGACGCCTACGGCCCCATCGCCGACAACGCCGGCGGCATCAGCCAGATGGCCGACCTGGGGCCGGACGTCCGCAAGGTGACCGACGGCCTGGACGCCATCGGCAATACGACCGCCGCGATCGGCAAGGGCTTCGCGATCGGCTCGGCCGCGCTCACCGCGCTCGCGCTCTTCAGCGCCTACGCGTCGGCCGTGGGGCTGCGCGAGTCCGGGCTCGACATCACCGACCCCATCGTCACGATCGGGCTGCTGCTGGGCGGCGTGCTGCCGTTCTACATCGCGGCGCTCACCATGACCGCGGTGGGACGCGCGGCGGGCGGAATGGTGGAAGAGGTGCGCCGCCAGTTCCGCGAGATCCCCGGCATCATGGAGGGCACCGCCAAGCCCGACAGCGCCCGCTGCGTGGACATCTCCACGCGCGCCGCGTTGCGGGAGATGGTCCTGCCGGGCCTGGTGGCGATTTTCGCGCCGGTCGCCGTCGGCTACTTCATCGGCATCGAGGCGCTGGGCGGCCTGCTCGCCGGCGCCACCGTTACCGGCGTGCTCATGGCGCTGTTCATGGCCAACGCGGGCGGCGCCTGGGACAACGCCAAGAAGCACATCGAAGCGGGTCACCTCGGGGGCAAGGGGTCCGAGCCGCACAAGGCGGCGGTGGTGGGCGACACGGTGGGTGACCCGTTCAAGGACACCTCCGGGCCCTCGCTCAACATCCTGATCAAGCTCATGAGCGTCGTGGCGCTCGTGCTGGCGCCGTGGCTGTCGCGCGTGCACGCGGGTGACGCCGAGCCGGCCGCCGAGGCGGTGGACGCCGCGGTCGGGCTCGTGCACGCCGCGCTGGACGTGGCGCTGACGCTGGCGCACGGCCTGGCGACGCTGCTGTAAGGCTGCCTGCCCGGCGCGGCGCCGCCGTACACCGCGCCCAGTGAAGGAAAGGGGTCGCGCCCGGGAGGCGCGGCCCCTTTCCTTTTTCGCGATTCGCAACTAGTTCAAATCTCGAACGAGTTACTCATCGCCAGGAGTGGACACGTCGCGCGCGGGAACCAGTCCAGGCGCGCCCCCGCCACCGACCAACAACCTCAGCAACCGCGCCAACGAACCATCCGGCCCCTCCACCCGTCCTAGGTCGGAAGCCAATCGCAATTCACAGGGCAGATCAATGGATCACCGTACACGTGTCCGGCATGTGACCCTTGCGTTCTCGGCCTGGGCGGCGGCGACATTCTGGTTCAGCCCTGCCCACGCGCGCGCCCTGCAGGACGGACCTCCGAAGATCGATTCCGCAGGAATCGAGGCGGCTTCCGGCTTCCTCGAACGCCTGCGGGAGAGTCGCGGCATTACCGGCCTTTCGGCGGCCGTCGCTATCGACGGTGAGCTGCTCTGGTCGGCCGGGTTCGGCTTCGAGGATGCCGAGAGCGGGATCGCCGCCACGTCCGAGACCGTGTACCGAGTCGGCAGCGTCTCGAAGGTTCTGACCACTGCGGCGATCGCCAAGCTCCTGGAGCACGGGAGGCTGGACCTGGACACCGACATTCGCGCCTACGTTCCCGCATATCCCGCCAAGTCCGGCGTGTTGACGGCGCGTTTGTTGGCCGGTCACCTGGGGGGCGTGCGCCACTACCGGCTGGGCGAAACCGCGGCCCCGAAGAAGGCCTACGCGGACGTGGTCGACGCGCTCGAGCTGTTCAGGGACGACCCCCTCTTGCATGCCCCGGGAGAGCGCTGGTCGTACTCGAGCTACGCGTGGACCCTGCTCAGCGCGGCGGTACAAGGAGCGAGTGACCGCCCGTTTCCGGAGTACGTGCGGTCCGCCGTGCTGAGCCCCCTGGGCATGTCCGACACGCGCGCGGAGGTGGCGGATAGCGTCGGCGCGGCAAGCCCTCATCTCGCAGCGCTGTACGATGAGGGAGTGCGCGTCGCCCGAAACGACATCTCCTACATCTGGGCGGCCGGCGGCTACCTGTCGACCGTCGGAGACCTCGTTCGATTGGGGTCCGCCTTCCTGCCGGGCAGCGGGTTCATTGCCGACGAGACGTTGGACGTGCTCGCCACGAACCAGACCACCGTCGGGGGCGAGGAGGTTGACCACGGCATCGGCTGGATCGTGGATGCCGACCCCGATGTGGGCCGCGTGATTTACCACGGCGGCACCATCATCGGCGGGCATTCGGTCCTCTACGTGGAGCTCGAGCGCCGCATCGTCGTCGCGATTCTCGCAAACGAGTCCACCGGATTCGGCTTGATCGACGCCTACATCGTCGCCTCTCAGGTCATCGGCCGAACCGATCCGCCGCGGTTCGTGCGCGACGCGAGGAGCGTGAAGATTCGGCGGGAAAGCCGAGAGCGCCTTTTCGACGCGCTGGAGCGCTGGCAAGATGCCCTGAGAGGCGGTGACATCGACGCCGCCTTGGCGGTTGTCTCCGAGGACTTCACGAGCGCACGTTGGCGCGACAAGGCCGCTCTCGCCGAGACCCTGGCGCGCTGGTTCGCGAGCGGGCCGGTAGAAGTCGGGGGCGATCTGGGTATAGGAGTGCGCGGCATCGAGCCCGGAGCGTCTTCCGACATCAGCGGGTTCGTCCTCGGAGTCGACGGCGTTACCGAGAGGCTCATGCTGCTTTTTACCAAGCAAGGCGGCGGGGAGTGGTTGCTGACGGACGTGCGCTAGGCGCTCACCCCTTCACGCCTACCACCTCCCTGAACCTGCCGTCCGGCGCGAGCCGCGCGACGTTGTCGCCCGCGGCCACGACGGCGCCGTCCGGGTCCCTCACCCGCCAGCCGAACACCGCCACCTCGTGCGTGCGGCGCGGGGCGCCGTTTCCCTCCAGGCTGAGGCCGGGCATGAAGCGCAGCGCCGCCGAGATGTGGCCGATCAGGTCGTCGAGGCCGTGCGTGTAGCCGATCCCGTCGCGGAAGACGATGTCGTCGGTGACGCATTTCTGCAGGATCTCGCGACGCCGCTCGACGTCGGCCTCGCCCCACGCGTCGATGAACGCCTCGACACGGTGGGCGAGAGTGCCGTCGTACGTCGCGGCGGACGCCGCTTCGGTCAGCAGCGCGAGGTAGTAGCGCCAGCCCCCCCGGTGCGCGGTCGCCTGGTCCGGCGTCGCGAAGCGCTCGTGCCGAAGCGTCAGCAGCGTGCCGTCCGGCACTTCATCGAGGGTGATCGTGACGAGCGTCTCTCCCGGGGCGATGTCATTCTCGTTGTTCGCGAATCCCCACGTAAAAGCGATGCGCCGCGGAGGATCGACCTCGACCACCTCGCCCAACGCCTGCACGCCGTTGGGATACTCCACACGCATGGTGTCGCCCGGCGCGCCGCCGATGGAGCTGCCCGCGCCCATCCACGCCGCGAATCCTTCGGGCTCGGCGAGGAACGGGAACACGGTCTCGCGCGGAGCGCAGATGTGGACCGAGAAGTCCATCGAGTTGGTGCCGGTCATTCGACGTCCCTTCCGTGTTGGTCTTCGACGACCGCCTTGAGCCTCATCAGGCTGTCCTTCCACATCGCTTCGAGCGCCGGGCCGATGGGCCCGAAAGCGTCTCGGTCGGCCCTGTAGTGCCGTCGCCGCCCGTCCTTGCGGACTCGCACGAGTCCGGCCCCCCGAAGAACCCCCAGGTGCTGCGAAACCGCCCCGAAGGTGATGTCGAAGTCGGAGGCGATTTCGCCGGCGCTGCGTTCGCGGTCCCAGATGGTGCGCAGGATGCGCTGCCGTACCGGGCTGGCGATTGCGCTGAGTCGCGTAGCCATGCTACAAATTTTAGATCGAGCTAAATTAAAAAGCAACTAGCGCGCGCAGGACCCGGGGCAGGGGACCCGGATCCTGCCGGGTGGCCAGCGGTGGTGGCGTTGCCACGCGCCGGTCACAGGCGCACGTTCGCTGCCATGGATCCTTCCTTCGAGGGCGCGATCGAGTTCGCGCGCGACCTGATCCGTTTGCCGAGCCTGCCCGGGGGCGAGGGTGACGTGGCTCGACGGGTCGCCGAAGAAATGCGCGCGCTCGGGTTCGACGAGGTCGGCCTGGACGAATCGGGCAGCGCGGTTGGGCGGATCGCGGGCGGCGGCGGGCCTGCCGTCATGCTCTCCAGTCACCTGGACGTGGTCGACGCGGGCGACCCCGCCGAGTGGGAGCACCCCCCGTTTGAAGCGCGGGTCGAGGGGGGCGTCCTGCACGGCCGGGGCGCCATGGACATCAAGGGCCCGCTCGCGATCCAGACGCACGCCGCGGCGGAGTACGCGCGGAGCTTCGCGGGTGGTCCACCCGGCGACGTGATCGTCGCGCACACCGTGCTCGAGGAACGCGGCGGCTGGGGTATGAGCAGGCTGCTCGAGTCGGGCGAGGTCAGGCCGGACGCCGTGATCATAGGCGAGTCCACGCACGGCGACGTGTGCATCGGCCACCGCGGTCGCGCGGAGCTTGAGGTGCGCGTGCGCGGCGTCGCGGGGCACGCGAGCGCGCCGGAGCGCGCGGCCAACGCCCTGGCGCCGCTGGGGCGTGTGCTCGAGGCCATCGAGGCGTTCGCCGCGACCCTGGGCGGCGATCCCATCCTGGGGCCGTCGACCATCGCCGCCACCGACGTGAGCGCCCGGCCCACCAGCCGCAACGTCATCCCAGACGTGGTCACCGTGATCTGCGACTGGCGCGTGCTCCCCGGAGAGAGCGCGGAAAGCGCGCGCGGCCGCCTGGAGGCCTGGCTGCGCGAGCGCGTGCCTTTGGAGGAGCCGTACACGCTGGAGGTGGCGAACGCGAGCGAGCGGCAGCGCACCTGGACCGGTCATGAGAGGGACGGGCGGTTGTTCACTCCCGGCTTCCTGCTGTCGGCCGAACACCCGGTCGCGCTCGCCGCCGTGGAGGCGGTGGAACGCGCCACCGGCCGGCGCCCGACGCTGCGGCCCTGGACCTTCGCCACCGACGGCGGCCACGCGTGCGGCGTGCACGGCATCCCCACCATCGGCTACGCCCCCGGCGAGGAGCGGTACGCGCACACAAACGTCGAGCGCCTGCCGCTGGAGGAGGCGCGCGTGGCGTATGACGCCTATCCGGCGCTGATCGGCGCGGTGCAGCAGGCGGCGGGATAGGGGCTCCCGATGCTACGCGCGTCCCGTTAGCTTCACGCCCGCGGCCCGGGCCAGCACGCCGGGCCTTTCGCACGTCATAGACGGAACATGCCCAACCTGAAGCTAGGCATTGTGGGGCTCCCCAACGTGGGGAAGTCCACGCTCTTCAACGCGCTCACCGCGGCGGGCGCCGCGGCCGAGAACTACCCGTTCTGCACGGTCGATCCGAACGTGGGCGTGGTGGAGGTGCCCGACCCGCGCCTCGACCTGCTGAACGAGGTGATCAAGCCCAAGGCGCGCGTGCCGGCGGTCGTCACCTTCGTGGACATAGCGGGACTCGTCGAGGGAGCTTCGGAGGGCGAGGGGCTCGGCAACCGATTTCTCGCGCACATCCGTGGCGTGCACGCGATCTGCCACGTCGTGCGCTGCTTCGACGATCCCGACGTCGCCCACGTGGCAGGCATTGTCGACCCGGTGCGCGATCTGGAGATCATCGACACGGAGCTGGCGTTGGCCGACCTCTCCACCGTGGAGAAGAGGACCGACCGCGTGATCAAGGTGGCGCGCAGCGGCGACCGCGATGCTCAGGCCGAGGCGAAGCTGCTCGCGCGGCTCGAGGAGGCGCTGTCAGAGGGCCGGCCCGCACGCGAAGTGCCGACCCAGAACGAAGCCGAGCGCCGCTGGCTGGCTGAGCTACAGCTCCTCACGGCCAAGCGGCAACTCATCGTGGCGAACGTGCTCGAGGGCGATCTGCCCGAGGCCGACAACCGCCACGTGCGCGCGCTCCGTGCGGCCCTGGCCGATCGAGGAGACGACGTGGAGGTGGTGGCGCTCGCCGCGGCGATCGAGGCGGAGCTGCAATCGCTCGACGCGCACGAACGGGCCGAGTACCTGGCCGAGCTCGGCCTCGAAGAGCCCGGGCTGAACCGGCTGATCCGCGCCGGTTACCATCTCCTCGACCTGATCAGCTTCTTCACGGCGGCGGAGAAGGAAGCCCGCGCCTGGACCATCCGCCGCGGCTCGACCGCCGCCGAGGCGGCCGGCGAGATCCACTCCGACTTCCAGCGCGGCTTCATCCGCGCGGAGACCGTGGGTTGGGACGACCTCACGGCTGTCGGCTCGGAAGCCGCGGCCAGGGAGCGAGGCCTGATGCGCAGCGAGGGCAAGGAATACGTGGTGGCGGACGGGGACGTGATATTGTTTCGGTTCAACGTCTGAGGAAGTGGACAGCAGCGGGATGGACCCAAGTGGTATATCCTTCAGTACCATGACCATGTGCACATTCCGAGTCCGTCGCCGCGTCTTCGCGTCCAT
>JBDLIA010000020.1 GCA_039715185.1 Gemmatimonadota bacterium | reverse complement strand
GTGTGCCGGCGCGGAAGTCCCGTGTGCACCGAGGCGCGTGATGCGCCCGCGGGGCAAGGCGGAACGACGCGCCGTAGCCGTCGCTACGGCAAGGAGTTCGAACGCCGCATCCGCGGGATGCAGCGCGAGCCGAATGCCTACGGGACTTCTGCAACGGTACACTAGCACGGAATTTCGATCCTAAAGGGTTGATCTCGATCGGCCCCAGGAATATATTCTTTCGTTCTAACCTTGGCACACAGAATCGTAGGGAAGAGACTTCGCTTGTCTTATTGCGACGCATTGAGACGCGGTTCTTGAGCCCAGTGGCAGCGGCGCGCGCACCCAGACAGTGCGACCCGCTGCTTTTTTTGTCTCCGTAACCCGACCGATCCAGATATGTCGCGATCCATGTTTGCAGAGTCCCGCGCCCTGGATTCCTTCGATCAGTACTTGTTCGATGTAGAGAAGTACCCTCTGATCGAGCATCCCCTGGAGGAGCGCGCGCTGGCGCGGCGTGCTCGCGAGGGCGACAAGGAAGCCGCGGAACGCCTGGTCACCGCGAATCTGCGATTCGTAATCTCCTACGTGAAGAAGTATCAAGGGCGAGGATTGGGCCTGGCCGAGCTGGTATGCATCGGCAACGAAGGCCTGCTGAAAGCGGTCAAGAAATTCGATCCGGATAAGGGCGTGAAGTTCATCTCCTACGCCGTCTGGTGGATCCGCCAAACCGTGCTGCAGGCTCTGGCCGAACAGACCCGTTCGGTGCGAATTCCGCTGAATCAGAACTCCAACCTGGTCAAGCTTTCGCGCACGGAGACCGCGCTCACGCAGCAGTTGGGTCGGACTCCCTCCGATCAGGAAATCGCGGACGAGATGCAGGAGCCTCTGGAGACGATCCGGGCGCTGCGTCGGGTAGCCGCTTCCGAGCTTTCGCTCGACGCGCCCATCGACAGAGGAGACCGCGACAGCGCCTCGTTCGGAGAGCGCTTCGCGGGGGCCGAGGGCGACGACATCGAGAATACCGTCGAGCATCAGGCGCGCCGGGAATTCCTGGACCGGATGTTCGAGAAGTACCTGACCGAGCGGGAACGCAAGATCCTCTACCTGTACTACGGGCTGGACGACGGCGAGGAGCGCACGCTGGAGGAAATCGGCTCGCTGCTCGGCGTAACTCGCGAGCGCATCCGCCAGATTCGCAACCGGGCCTTCGAGAAGCTCCGCGAGAGTCCGGACGGCGCGGCGCTCTCGGGCTTCTGGAGCGCCGCCTAGCTCGCAGCCGCGCGCGCACGCGCCGTGAGGCTGCGCACTCGGGGCCTTCGTCGCTCGCGGCGGGGCCCCGAGGCAGTATTGGCCACCGGAACCGCGCAAGGAACGGCCGGTTAGTAGGACCGGCACCACGCTCGTGAAGCGCTAGGCCAGCGAACCCCTCCGGGCATGATCCCGAGCAATCCACAGCGGCGTTCACCGCCTCAGTGCGCCCGCGGACGGGCGACCCCGTTGCGCCGCTGCCTTGCGCGCTGGGTGGCCGGCCTGGTCCTCTGTGCCGGCACCATTCAGCCGGCGCTCGCCCAGGAATCGGACGACTGGAACGACGCCAGATCCCTGGAGCTCGTCGCGGCGGCCCGAGCCCGGCGGGCGGTGCCCCGCGCGGACTCCGGGCTCACCAGCTACCAGGCGCGCGCGACCGGGTACGTCTACTTCTATCTGGACAGGCGAGACTCGGCGGAGCGCACCCTGGTCAAGACCGATCAGATCGCCCTGAACATCTTCTGGGCCACGCCCGATCGGACCAAACAGCACATCGTCGGCCTGCGCGACGCCAGCTCGCTGCCCAACGGCATCCGCTACCACATGGACCACCTCACGGTGGTGCAGGACGAGTTCGGCGACGTGATCCGCCTCGGCGATGGGGATGAAGTCCGCGACGTGCCGCATCCCGCCGCGCCGCGCTCCGATCAGACGTACGACTTCCGGCTCGCCGACTCGCTGTCGATCCGTTTGACCGGCCGGCCCGAGCCGATTCGGGTGTACGAGATCCAGGTGCGGCCGCGGCGCTTCGACAGCCCGGCGTTCGTCGGGTCCCTGTTCATAGACCGATCCTCGGCCGCCATCGTACGCATGAGCTTCACGTTCACGCCCGCGTCGTACGTGGATCGCCGATTGGACTACATCCGGATATCGCTGGACAACGGACTCTGGGACGAGCGCTACTGGCTGCCTCACGAGCAGAAGCTCGAGATCAGGAGGCAGCTTCCCGAGATCGACTTCCCGACCGGCGGGGTAATCCGCGGGGTCCTGCGGATCGGCGACTATCGCTTCAACGAGGCTCAGCCGGACAACTTCTTTGCCGGCCGCCCGGTGCTGGCGTTTCCCGAAGGGACGCGGGAGCGCTTTCCGTTCGAGGATGAGCTCCACGCGGAGGTGGACGCGGAGGGCCTGGGGACGCCGGCCGAGCTCGAGGATCTGCGCCGCGTCACGCGCGACCTCGTCGGCGCCCGCCGCCTGAGCGGCCTCCCTGGCCTGCGGCTACGGCTGAACGACGCGTCGTCCTTCCTGCGCTACAATCGCGCCGAGGGCGTGCGCGTCGGCGCCGGGCTGGTATGGGCGCCCCGCCCCGAAACGAGGATCGAGCTGGGAGCGGGCTACGCGGCTGGCCGCCGAAGGGCCGATGGCATGGTCGCGGCCGAGCGGCCGTTGTCCGAGGGCCTGCTCGGCCGCATCGAGCTCTACCACGAACGGCGACGGGACCAACGTCCTTCCAGCCGCGTGTCGGGGGCCATGAACTCGCTGCACGCAGCGCTCGCCGACATCGACTACTGGGATCCGTTCTTTGTCAGCGGCGGACTGCTGCGCCTGCGGGGGGAGGTCGCCGACGGCTGGACGATGAGCGGCGAGGTGAGCGCGGAGCGACACCGCAGCGCAGCTCTGGTCGTGGGCGACGAGCCGCCCGGCGCGGGGGACACGGACGGATTCCGCCCCGTACGCGCGGTGGAGAAAGGCGTACTGGGTGAGGCGGCCATCCGGATCGAGCGTCCCCACCGGCCCGGCGCCGCGCGGTCCTGGGACGGGAGCGGCTCGCTGGCCCTGGGGACATGGGACGGGGACGTGTTTCTGCAGCCGGAAATGGAACTCGCCGCTCGCGTTTCCTCCGGCCCCGGAGGCGCGGACCTGGAAACACGCCTCGCGGCGGGAGCCGCGCTCGGCAGCGCTCCCCCGCAGCGCCTCTACTCCATCGGCGGCCTGGGATCGATCCCGGGCTTCGCGTTCCGTTCCTTCGGCGGTGACCGCTACTTCACGGCCGCGGCGGAAGCTTCCTTCGGGGTTCTCGGCCCCTGGATTCGCCCGCGCCTGTTGGCCCACCTCGGCTGGGCGGAGGAGGGCGGACAAGAGCTGCCGGCCGAGTGGGGGGCCAGCCCCACGGACGGCGTGCGCGCCTCGTTCGGACTCGGAGTGGGGCTCATCCACGACATCCTGCGCGTGGACGTCGCGCGCGGCCTGGACGGGGGCGAATGGCAGACGTTGGTCTCCGTCCGCCCCCGGCTCCGCGACTTTCTCTAGCCGGACCAACAGGATCGCGGGAGCGCCTGCTCCCTGGCCGGCTACCCTACTTCGACCAGCTCTTCCTCCTCGACGTCCTCGAGCGCGTCGGCGTCGTCTCCGGCCGGGCGCGGGGAGCCGAGCATGACCAGCTCGCGCACCGTTACCTCGGCGGTGGGCACGCTCACGCCGTTGCGCTCGTAACTGTCGTAGTCCATGCGGCCCTCGACGTAGATCCGGTCCCCCTTGCGGATGTGCGCCTCGGCGATCTCGGCGAGGCGGTCCCACAGCGTCAGTCGGTGCCACTCGGTCCGCTCCTCGACGCTTCCGTCGCGCGGCACCCGGCGACTGGTTGCGAGCGACATGTGGGCGACCCGGGCTCCGGTGCCGGTGGTCTGGACGTCCGGGTCGCGACCCACGTGGCCCACGAGAGTGATCTTGTTGATCGAGCGGCTCATGGCATCCCCCTTCGATTGAAGTACCCCGCCGTCGGCGGCGGGCCATGCCCGCAGATGCAGGGATAATCGGGGCTCCAACATGGTTCGACGCGTCGTCCCATCGGCGGATGTGGAGGGAGCGAACGGCGCGTTGATGTGGAAAAGTGCGTGGAAAGACGCCCGCCCGTGTGCAAAACGCGCTTTGACGAGTCACAGTCAGGTCACGCCGCGGGCTGGCGGGATGAAAGTTCGGGGACCTTCTGTCAGGCCTTACAAGCGAGCCAATCTCCGCCGATTCCGGCGCTGGCGACCAGCGGCACATCGAGCGAGAACGCGCCTTCCATCCTGCGCCGGACGTCTTCGGCAAGCTCTTCGGCAGCGTCCTCGGGGACCTCGAAGACGAGCTCGTCGTGAACCTGCAGGAGCATGCGCCCCCGCTGGGGTGCCTCGGCCAGAGCGGCGTGGATGTCGATCATCGCGATCTTGATGATGTCCGCGGCGCTACCCTGCACCGGGGCGTTGGTGGCCGCGCGCTCCCCAAACTGCCGCACGTTGTGATTTTTCGACCGAATCTCGGGGATGTAGCGCCGCCTGCCCACCAGCGTCTCCACCCAGCCTCGCTCGCGGGCTGCCTCGATCTGGGTGTCCAGATAGGCGCGCACACCCGGAAAGCGCTCGAAGTACTGGTCGATGAAGTGCTTGGCCTCCTGATAGGGCACGCCGAGCTGCCGCCCGAGCGCGAACGGACCGATGCCGTAGATGGTCGCGAAATTGATGGTCTTCGCCGCCTCCCTCATTGGACTCGTGACCTCGTCCGGAGGCACGTCGAAGACGCGCGCGGCGGTCTCCCGATGGACGTCCCGTCCCCCACGAAACGCGTCGACGAACCCCGTGTCGCCCGATAGATGCGCCAGGATGCGGAGCTCGATCTGCGAGTAATCGACGCTCACGAACAGGTGGCCCGCTTCCGGCACGAAGCCCTTGCGAATCTCGGCCCCCAACTCGGTGCGGACGGGAATGTTCTGAAGGTTCGGATCGCTCGACGACAGCCTGCCGGTGGCCGCCACGGCCTGATTGAAGCTGGTGTGGATACGGCCGGTCGCAGGATCGACGAGCTGGGGCAGCGCGTCCACGTAGGTGTTGCGAAGCTTTTCGAGCTGGCGGTATTCCAGGATCCTGGTGGGCAGCGTATGCCCCTGGCTCGCCAGCTCCTCCAGGACGCTCGCGTCGGTGGAGGGGCCGGTCTTCGTCCGCTTGATCACCGGGAGCTCCAGCCGTTCGAACAGGACCTCCCGTAGCTGCTGCGTCGAGTTGATGTTGAACTCGCCCCCGGCCTCGCTGTGGATGTCCTCGCTCAGTACCGCGAGTTCGGAGTCGAAGCGCGCGGACAGGTCCCGGAAGAAGGGCAGGTCGATCCCTATTCCCGCCGTTTCCATGTCCGCCAGCACGGGAACCAGCGGCAGCTCGATATCGCCGTACAGCCGGGTCTGCTCGTACGCCTCGAGTCGCTCGGCGAAGCCCGCCCTCAACTGCAGCGCAATGTCCGCCCGCTGGCACCCGAGGTCCGCCACCGCCTCCACGGCGCGCTCGGCGATGGGCAGCCGGTCGCGGCCGCGGCCTGTGACATCCGCGATCGCGGATGCCGAGCGGCCCAGGTGCTCCAGGGCGAGCGATTCCAGGTCGTGGTCCCGCCTGCCGGGTTCCAGGACGTAGGACCCGAGCATGGTGTCGAACGCGAGGCCGGCCAGTTCCACTCCGCCGCGCCTGAGCGCCAGGAGCGCCCCTTTGAGATCGTGTCCGACCTTGTCGATGCCCGGATCGGACAACAGGCCGCGCAGATCGGCCAGCTCGGCGCTCGCCAGGCCGGGGGCGTTGCTCACCGTATCGCCCAGGGCCAACTCGCCCGGGCGCCGGTGCGCGAGCGGCACATACCACGCGTCGCCTTCCGCGACCGCGACCGCCACGCCCACGGGGGCGCTGGTGATCTCGTCCGGTCGCACGTCTACGCCTATCGCGGCCGCCGCCCGCGCCTCCCGCACCAGCGCCGGCAGGTCGGCCACGGCGGCGACCCGGTAGTTGGTCTCGACCTCGCGGGCGGGCCGCTCCGGCTCTCCCAATTCGCGCGCCAGGCTATGGAACTCCAGCTCCACGAAGAGCTGGCGCAGGCGCTCCACGTCCGGATTCCCCACGGCGAGAGCGCCCAGGTCGAGGTCGATGGGGAGGTCGCGCTGAATGGTCACGAGACGGCGGGACAGCAGCACTTCGTCGCGGTGGTCGGTCAGCGCCTCCCGGGCGCGTTTGGCCTTCAGCTCCGGCGCGGCTGCCAGCAAGCTGTCCAGGTCACCGTACTCCGCCAGCAGCCTGGTCGCCGTCTTGGGTCCTATTCCGGGCGCTCCAGGCACGTTGTCGGAGCTGTCTCCGATCAGCGCCAGGTAGTCCACCACGCGCTCCGGCACCACGCCCAGTCGCTCCGACGCGTTGCGCGTATCGACCCACTCCTCGTCGACCGCTCCGGCGCCGCCGCGGCCCGGATTCAGCAAGCTGATGCCCGGCGCGATGAGCTGGTAGAAGTCCTTGTCCCCGGACACGATCACGGCCTCCAACCCTTGGTTCGAGGCCTTGGTGGCCAGGGTGCCGATTACGTCGTCCGCCTCGTGGTCGGCCAGCTCGAGGACCGGAATGTCGAAGGCGCCGATCAGGTCACGGATGCGAGGCAGGGACGCCGCGAGGTCGTCCGGCATCTTTTCGCGGGTGGCCTTGTACTCGGGGTAAAGCTCGGTCCGCATGCTCGTCCCGGCGTCCCAGACCACGCCCAGATAGTCCGGCTCGTGCTCATCCAGAATCTTGCGAAGGAAGCGGACCATCCCGAACGCCGCGGAGGTGTTCTCGCCGGAGCTGGTGGTCAGGGGGCGACTGATCATCGCGAAGAACGCCCGATAGATCAGGGCGTATCCGTCGATGAGGAAGAGGCGCGGACGCGTCTTGGCAGGAATGTCGACCATGGCCGCCAAGCTGGTTGGGGAGGCGTCTCGGGGCAACGGCGATGGACGAACGCAATCGAGCGCCCCGACGCGGCATGCGTCGGGGCGCTCGTTACGCGAAGGCTCCTATGACCGCAGGGTCTAGAGCCTCATCACGTTCCCGGCCTGCAGCCCCTTGTCGGTCTGCTTGAGCTCGAACTCGACTTCGGAGCCCTCGGCGAGCGTCTTGAATCCTTCCATGGCGATCGCCGAGAAGTGAACGAAGACGTCTTCGCCGCCGTCGGGTTGCTCAATGAAGCCGTACCCTTTCGCGTCATTGAACCACTTGATCCTGCCCCTGGCCATTAATGCTGCCTCCGATGAAGGGTTACCACGGAAGAGAGCGTAACCGAAGGTAGGCCGGCTCGGAAAAAGCCGTCAAGGAAACATTTGTTTGGCCTAGGGCGCCGTAACGGAAGTTGGGTGTGCACCGAAGCGCGCGAAGCGCTCGCGACGCAAGGCGCCGTGACGAAGCGTAGCCGTAGCTACGGTGAGAAGCGGCAACGATGCGCTCGCGGGATGCAGCGCGCGCTGAATGCCATTGAAACTTCTGTTACGGTAACTAGCAGGTCGCTGAAAAAGGGGAGTGCGGCCGCGAGCAGGGGGCTTGCGGGCGTCCAGGGCAGGAACGACGAGGAGGCATAGCCTAAGCTATGGTGACGAGGAGAGACGAACGCTGGATCCCGCAACCCCCTGCTCCCTTCGGGTTGGGGCGGCACGGGGCCGTCTGAGGTCGTTAGCGCTCCTCCCCGATACGCAGCGGTATCGCGTCGTCGCGCTGCCTTGCATCCGACCCCGTGGCGCTCCCAACGCGGCTCGCTACCCTTTTTCAGCGACCTGCTAGGGACCCGAACTCGCCGCCGCCGCGCCATACAGCGCCCTGTACACGTGGATGTGCGACTCCACCGCGCGCACGTATTCGCGCGTCTCCCGGAACGGGATGCGCTCGGTGAACAGGCGATCGTCCTCGAACTCGGGGAAGGTACTCCACCGGGTCACGCGGTGCGGGCCGGCGTTGTAGGCGCTCAATACCCTCGGCAGGCGCTGATCGTAGCGATCCATCTGCTGGCGCAGGTACAGCGTCCCGAGGTGCACGTTGATTTCGGGTTCCTTGAGCAGGTCGGGCGAGAAGTTGCGGACGCCGGCCTCCCGGGCCAGGCTTCGCCCGGTCGTCGGCAGCACCTGCATCAGCCCGATGGCCCCGGCCGAGCTCACGGCGCCCGGCTGGAAGAGCGACTCGCGCCGGATGAGCCCCGCCACGACGAATGGGTCCAACCCTCGCCCGCGTGCCTCGGCGACGACGACCTCCCGGTACGGGAAGGGAAATACGATCTCCAGCATGCGCCGATTCCAGACGCCCTCGTCGTCCTTGATCGCCCAGCCGAGCCGAACCCCGTTGATGGTGTGCCCGCGCGCGATGAGGGCTTCGGCGACCGCGTAATCGAAACCGTCGCGGTCCTGAAAGCGTCTGCGCAGACGCCCGACCTCGTAGTCTTCCTCGTCGGAGAGATCCAACTCGCGCAGCAGATCGAGCCGCTCCATCGCGCGCTCGACCTGTTGCTCGATCGCGGCGTCGCGCGGCGGCGATTCGGCCAGGGCGCCCGCGAGAGGCTCCTCGCCGAGCGCGTCGGCCGCCAGCAGCCCGTAGTAGGAGAGCGGGTCCGCTCTGCGGGCCTGGCGATAGCGCTCACGGGCGAGCGAATCTCGCCCGAGCTCCTCGTACCCCCGCGCGGCCCAGAACGTGGCCTGATCGACCCGCCTGCCCGTGGGAAAGCGGACCCGGTAGTCCTCGTATATCTCCGCCGCCTGGGCGACCTTGCCGTCCTGCCACGCGATGCCGGCCAGGCGCATCATGGACAGCCCGGATTCGTAGATGTCGGGAGCCGCGTCGGTGGTCGCACGGTAGCCGATGGCGGCGGCGCGCAGCCGGCCCGCGTCGTGATCCAGGTCGGCCACCAGGTAGCGACCGCGCGCCCCGGCCTCGGTCCCCGGGAAGCGCTCCGTGATCGACGACAGCGTCGACCTGCCTTCGCTGCTGCGACCCTGGCGGTACTGGGCGCGGCCGGCATAGTAGAGCGCCGTCGCCCCGATATCGCCCGGGATTCCCGACTCGCCGGCGAGGTCGAGCATGTTGCGCTCGGCGTTCGCGTACTGGCGGCCGTTGAACAGCGCGCGGCCCAACTCCAGTCGCAGGCGCATACGCTCGCCGCCCTCCGTGGCGCCCGCGTCCAGATAGCTGCGGATCCCTTCCTCGCCGCGGCGCGGATTGCCGTGCCGCATGTACAGACGGCCGATCAGCAGGTGATCGTTCGGCGTCAGGTCGGGAATCGTGGCCAGCAGTCGCGCCGCCGGGACGGCGTTGGGGTGCCTCGGCGCCGCTCCGATGCCGTTGCGCAGCGCCTCGAGTGCCGCCGTGGTATCGCCGCGCATGAGCCGCAGGCCTCCCAGGCGCGTCCAGGCGCTCGCCCGACGACCCGCGTTGTCGAGCTCGCGCGCGGCCCTCTCGGCGGCCAACGCCGCGCCGGCCACATCTCCCGCGGCCTCGTAGGCGTCTATGCGCACCTCCCAGCCCCAGTCCAGCGCCAGCACCGGATCGGTAGAGCCGAGTTCCACCTCCACGCTCGCGGTGTCGCCGAATTCTGCTGCTGCGCGCGCCGCCAGGACGGCGATCCAGTCCGCGATCTCCGGCAGCAGAGTGCGAGCGGAATCGAACGCCTGCCGCGCCTCGTCCCGGCCGCCGGCTCCGGCGGCCGCCATGCCGCGTTGGATCTCGGCGATCCCACGCGCCCGCTTGGAGGTGTCCGGGGTGATCTCCAGGAAGCGCGCCAGATCCAGCTCCGCCTGGTCGCGCTCGCCCTGCAGCAGGCGGCTCCGGCCCAGCAGGCTCCAGCCCAGCCCCCCCGCCTCTTCGTCCAGCCACGGACGGTCCGCCAGCAGGGACTCCACGCGGTCCCAGCGGCCCAGCCCCGCCTCGGCTCGGGCCGCCAACAGCACGGTCGCAGGCTCGGGTTCGGGGACTTGGGCGAGGTACTCCCTCAGGATACGGCTGGCGCGCCAGTACCGGCCTCGCTCGAGCGCCTCGCGCGCCTCCTCGGGCAGAGTGTCCGCCCACACGAGCGCACCCGACCCCGACGCCTCGGCCGACGCCCGACCGCCTTGGTCGGGTGTTCGAAGCTGCGTCGCCGCCGCCAACGCGACGAATAGCGCGAGAATCACAACGGACCGATGCATCATGCTCCTGCCGCCCACCCAGCGTACGTACGGCGAAATGGCGAGGCCTGCCACGAGCAACGCCCGCCCTGGATGGGAATACACTCCCACCAGTCGGGCAATGCGCCAGACCGTCGCGTCCGTACCGTCTGTGAACACCGGAGGATTGCGCCGAGATCCTCCGCCCTGCCGCACCCCGCCCCTTCGGCGCACCCCTACGATACCACCGGGAGGGCGCAAGTGCGATGTTTTTCCGGACGACCATGAAACGAAAAAAACCGCCGCCCGGGTAGCTCGGGCGGCGGCCTGTCGACCGGACCGGACAGCCGGCAGCGACCTCGATCAGGCCGTGCGCGCCTCCAGTTCGTGCAGCGTGTCGATCATCTTCTGCGCCGACTCTTCCGTATCGAGCACCAGGCGGTCGATCCGCGTGATGAAGTAGTTGTGGAAGATGTTCAGCGGAATGGCGATCGCGAGGCCCGCGGCGGTCGTGATCAGCGCCACCTTGATACCCCCGGCCACCAATGTGGCGTCCACCTCGCCGGCCAGCTCGATCGCCTGGAAGGCCTGGATCATCCCGATGACCGTCCCGAGGAAGCCGAGCAGCGGCGCCACGTTGGACAGGGTCGCGAGCCACACGAGCCCTCGCTCGAGGCCGGCCATTTCGATCAGGCCGACGTTCTCGATGGCCTTCATCACGCGGTCGGTACCCTCGTTCTTGCGCTCCAGCCCCGCAACCAGAATGCGGCCGGCGGGCGTCCGCGACTCGCGGGCGCGGGTGAGCGCCTCGTCCGTGCGGTGATCCGCGAGGAGGGCGTCCACGTCACGCAGGAGGCTCTTGGTCCGCGACGCCGTAGACGTCAGCGTGAAGAACTTCCAAACGATGATCACGACCCCCACCAGAAAGGCAGCGGCCAACGGGTACATCATGAAGCCGCCGCCCTCCCAGATCTGGACAACCTGCTCAAAGAAACTGAGCTCTTGTGTCTCGAGACCCGGGACCTGAAGCAGTACGGCGCTTACGGAACCAAGACCGCTCACGGAGTCCTCCGTCGATCGTTCCATGCGGGCCCGAGCACGAGGCGCGCGAGCCTGCGAATTTGGCGAAGGGGTCGCAAACTAGAGGGGCCCCTTCGGGGTGTCAAGCAAGGAATCACCGGATACGAATTTCCCGCCGCGCGGCGTATGACGTCCGCTCTACCAGGTCGGTGATGGTCACCTGGAGTTGGTATGAACCGGTGTCCGCGTCGGGGATCTGCAGGGTGAACCATTCCGGAATCTTGTCGCTGCCGGCCGGCACCTCGCGCTCCCACGAGAGCTTCGTGGGATCGTCTCCCGCGCCCGGAAGAAGTCGTCCGAGCGAACTCACTATGCTCCCGACCAGGCCGCGCCGCCCCTCGAGCTCCACCTCGACCCGATACCGGGATGCGTCGTTCGCCTCACCCAGGCCGTACACCTCGAAGTAGACGCCGATCGGGTCCCCCGCCCCGAAGCTCAGGTCCGGCGAGGCCGTGATCGAAAGGTCCGCGCGCGTCTCCACGACCGGTTTGTGGGCCTCGATCTCGGTCGCGATCAGCAGGTCGGATGTCGACAACCAATCGCCGAAGACACCGACCACCACGCTGCCTCGGTCGACGGCCACAACCTCGCGGTCGTCCGACATGACTTCCACGCTGTAGGGATAGGTACCGGGACGCATCGGCAGCCGGAAGACCACCTGGCGGGTCCCCGGACCCATCTGCACTTCGCGCTCGGTTCTGTGTTCGGAGTCCCCGACCCTCAGCGGGAGAATGTACACTCCCGCCATGCCGTCGAAATCGGCATCGCGGCCGCCGTCCGGGAGGTGGAAG
Organism: Gemmatimonadota bacterium; assembly: GCA_039715185.1. Lineage (NCBI taxonomy): Bacteria > Pseudomonadati > Gemmatimonadota > Gemmatimonadota bacterium. The sequence goes on along the minus strand of JBDLIA010000020.1, from coordinate 32,280 downwards.
AAGACCTCCACGCTCGCCGCGGCGCGGTCACCCTTGAAGCGCACCACCTGGTGCGGAAGGTCCTTCAGCCAGGTCGGCCGGAACACGCTCGGCACGGAGTTCTTCAGGTCGTTGGCGTGCTCACGGCTGTAGCTGCTGAACGCGTGGCGCATGCGCCGCCAACCCAGGTTCTTCTCGAAGATGAAGCTCGGCTGGTCCTTGGTGTAGGTCCAGAAGATCGTCCGACCGGAGCGAGGATTGATGGTCGTGCCGGCTATCTGGCGCACCCAACGCGGCCGCCCGTAGCGAATCATGATCTGCCCCGGCTCGGTGGTGTAGCCGCGGCTACCCGACAGCGGATTGCCGAACCACAACTCGGCGAGCGCCACCCTCGTCCAGTGCTCCAGGGCGCGCTCGTTCTCCCGCGTCATGCGCATGGGGTCCGAGATCGCAAGGATGTGTCGCCGGACCTTGCCGAGCTCGTCCCAGTCCATGCCCTCCATCAGTTCGGCGATGTCCTTGAGAACGATGTCCGTCAGGTCGTTCAACACCTCCCGCTCGGACGGCTGCAGGCGCGCTATGCCGGCCTTGAAGAAGCGCTCAGCTGCGACCGGATCGCCCGCACGGAAATGGGCGGCGCCCTTCCAGATGTGCGCCCACCCCGACGTATCACTGAACGCAGTATGCCGCTCCGCAACTTCGCGAAACTCCTCCCAACGACGCTCGCGTGCCAGCTGGCCCAGCAGGCCCGCGGCGGCTTGACCGTTGGCCGGGTGCAGCTCGAACGCCTTGCCGAAGCTCGACCACATCTCTTCGGCCTCGTCGCGCATCATGTCCGGCGGATCGAACTGGAAGAGCCTTTCGTGGAAACGCTTCGGGCGGGCGAAGTTCAGGCAGAAGAGGCCGCGCATGTTGCACGAAGGGGAGTTGCGCGGGATGAAGCGGTTGATGGGGAGATAGCCGTCGTAGTCCGTAACGTACTCCTCCATCGCCCGCGCGTGCTCCAGGTATATCCTCGCCCTGTCCTCTGCGGCCAGATCCCGGCTCTCATCTTCGACCTCGCCCACCGCCCGGCCGAGGACCCGCTTGGCGTCACCAATGCTCCCGCGCTTGCGCATCAGCAGCGAAAATCCGAACAGCCAACGGGGATTCTTGTAGTCCTCGTCGAGCGCACGCTCGAGGGCGTGCTTGGCCTCTCGCCGCTGCTTGTAGTCGAGCGGATTCAGCGGCGCGGTTTGGGCCAGGAGCATACCGTACTCGCCCCAGACCGCCGCCGGCGCTTCATTCGTTGCCGCCTGCCGCAGGACGGCCATCGCCCCGGCGGTATCGCCCTTGGCGATGAGCTGTTGAGATTGTTCGCACGGGAGACAGCCGACGGCGCCCTGTAGCGCCGCCGTCATGAGGAGGAGGGCGGAGTCGATCATCTACATGTAACGCGCGAGGGAGCGAAAACGTATCACACGTGGATGCTGCTTCAATAACATATGGTGATGCCGGGTGCGGACGCACGCCCGATGGCCGCCAGGCGCGTCCGCGCGGGGTCGGCCGTGCGGGAGCGGGGCGACTAGGCCGCGCCCGCGGCGGCCCGCCCGGGGTCGGGCCCCGCAGCCTCCTTGACGCACGCCACCGCGCGGTCGACCCCGATCTGCACGAGCGGTGGCCTCACCAGCGTGCACTCCTGATCCTTGCGAGGATCCGGGCACCGGGGGTGGAACGGGCAACCGGGAGGCGGCGCGGAAGGGTCGGGCACGTCGCCGGTGAGGACGATCCTGTCGCGGGAGCCGCCCGGTCGCGGTACCGGCACCGCTGACAGCAGGGCTCGCGTGTACGGGTGACGCGGGTCGCGATACAGCGTCGCGGCGGGAGCCGTTTCCACGATCCTTCCCAGGTACATGACCGCCACCCGGTCGCTGACGTGCTCGACCACGCTCAGGTCGTGCGCGATGAACAGGTAGGAGATGCCCAGGTCGAGCTGCAAACGGGCCAGCAGGTTGAGCACCTGCGCCTGCACCGACACGTCCAGGGCGGACACCGGCTCGTCGCACACGATGAAATCGGGCTCCACCGCCAGCGCGCGCGCGATGCCCACGCGTTGCCTCTGCCCGCCGCTGAATTCGTGGGGGTATCGACCGGCGTGCTCGCGCGCCAGACCGACGATCCCCAGCAGCTCGTTGACCCTGCGCTCGGCCGCTTCGCCGGCGGCGAGCCGGTGTACGCGCAGCACCTCGCGCAACGCCCCGCCCACGGTCATGCGTGGATTCAGCGAGGCGAACGGGTCCTGAAACACGATCTGCGCGCGGCGCCGCAGCGCCCGCAGGCCGGCCCTGTCCAGGCTGCCCACATCGCGCCCATCGAACCGCACCACGCCGGATGTGGGCTCGATGAGGCGCAGCAGCGCCCGTCCGGTCGTCGACTTGCCGGAGCCGGACTCGCCCACGAGGCCCAGCGTCTCCCCACGTCGCACCTCGAAATCCACTCCCGCTACGGCCTGCACCGCGCCGACGCCCCGGCCGAACGCACCCCTCCGTACGGGGAAGCTCTTTACGAGGTCCTGCACCTGCACCAGCGCCTCGGCCTTCACGCGGACCCTCCCACGCCCACCGCGAATCCGCCGTCCACCCGTCGGGCGGGTTCGGCCTCGAGCCAACAGCGCGCGCCCGGGTCATCCGCCGGCTCCGGTGGCGCCTCGCGACACCGCTCCCACGCGTACGGACAGCGGTCCCGGAAGCGACACCCCTGCGGCCAGGCGAGCGGCGACGGCACCTGGCCCGGAATGACCGTGAGCCGATCCCTTTCGGCTCCCAGCCGCGGCACCGCGCCGAGCAGGCCCTCGGTGTAGGGGTGGCGCGGGTCGTCGAAGATGGGGCCCACGGGACCGCGCTCCACGACCTGGCCCGCGTACATGACGAGGACCCTGTCGCACGTTTCCGCGACCACTCCCAGATCGTGCGTGATGAGCAGCACCGCCATCCCCATGCGCTCGCGCAGCTCGGCGATCAATTCCAGGATCTGGGCCTGAATGGTCACGTCCAGCGCGGTGGTGGGCTCATCGGCGATCAACACGTCGGGCTCGCACGCCAGCGCCATGGCGATCATGACGCGCTGCCGCATGCCGCCGGAGAGTTGGTGCGGGTATTCGCCGGCGCGCTGTGCCGGGCCCGCGATGCCCACCAGGTCGAGCAACTCGATGGCCCTGGACCACGCCGCCTTGCGCCCCATCCCCAGGTGGAGGCGTAGCGACTCCGCCACCTGTTCGCCCACCGGGAACACCGGGTTCAGCGAGGTCATCGGCTCCTGGAAGATCATCGCGATGTCGGCGCCTCTGATGGCCCGCATCTGCCGCTCCGGCAGGCCCACCAGCTCGCGCCCTCGCAGGCTCACCGAGCTGCCCTCCAGGACGCGGCCGGGCGGGTCCGGCACCAGACCCAGAATCGACAGCGAGGTCACCGACTTGCCGCACCCGCTCTCGCCGACGATGCCCAGGACCTCGCCCTGGTGCAGGTCGAACCCCACCCCATCGACGGCCCGCGCGACTCCTCGCTCGGTCCGGAAATGGGTCCGCAGGTCGCGTACGCGCAGGATGGGATGGGGGCCCTCCGCGGCCTCGTCGGCCACCCGATCGGCGGCGCTCACCGCGCCCGGATCGCTCACTGGCGGAGGCGCGGGTCCAGGGCGTCGCGCAGCCCATCGCCCACCAGATTGAACGCGAGCACCGTCAGCACGATGGTGAGCCCCGGGAACGTGGCCACCCACCACGCGCCGATCAGATTCTGGCGGCCGTCGGCCACCATGTTCCCCCAGGAGGGCATGGGCGGCTGCACGCCCAGCCCCAGGAAGCTGAGGCCGGCCTCCAGGACGATGGTGTTCCCCACGCCGAGCGTCGCCGCCACGATGACCGGCGCGAGGACGTTGGGGACTATGTGCCGCGCGATGATGCGCCCCGCGCCGAAGCCGAGAGCGCGCGCGGCCTGGACGAACTCCCGCTCACGCAGCGACAGCACCTCCCCGCGCACGATGCGAGCGGTGCCGGGCCACTGTGTGAACCCCAGGACCAGGATGATGAGCAGCACCGAGGGGCTGAACAGCGCCACGATGAGGATCAGGAGGATGAGCCGCGGGAACGCCAGGACGGTATCGGTGAAGCGCATGATGGCGCTGTCCACCCAGCCGCCGAAGTACCCGGCGACGGCGCCCAGCATGGTGCCCAGTGTCACCGCGATCGCGACCGCGAGGAAGCCTATCGCGAGCGAGATGCGGGCGCCGTAGATGATCCGGGTGAGAACGTCCCGCCCGAACAGGTCCGTGCCCAGCGGGTGCGCGAAGGAGGGGGCCAGGAAGCTCGTCGCGACGATGTCGTCCTGGGCGATGGGGTCGTAGGGCGCGGCGAGCGGCGCGAACACGGCCAGGAGCGTCAGCAGGACCACCAGCGCCAACCCCCCCAGCGCCAGGCCGTTGCGGCGGAAGTGGCGCGCCGCTATCGCCCACTGGGAATCGCCCTTCTCCGGGGGCGCCCCGGCATCCGGGGACTCGGCGACCTGCGGCTCAGTCATAGCGAATGCGCGGATCCACAACCGCGTAGAGGAGGTCGGCCAGCAGGTTACCCAGCACGACCAGGCCCGCGAAGATGAAGCTGGTCGCCATGATCACCGGGTAGTCGCGCTGGAAGATCGCGTCGAAGATCACGCGGCCCATGCCCGGCCACGAGAAGATGGTCTCCACGAACACCGTGCCGCTGAACAGGAGCGGCAGGTACAGCCCCAGCAGCGTGACTACGGGGATCAGCGAGTTCCGCAGGCCGTGCTTCAGGATCACCGTGCGCTCGGGCAGACCCTTCGCGCGCGCCGTGCGGATGTAATCCTGGCGGATGACCTCCAGCATCTGCCCCCGCGTGTACCGGGCGACGCCGGCCGCGAGCACCAGCGTGAGGGTAGCCGCCGGCAGGACGAGGTGGGTAAGCCTGTCCGTCAGCTTCCCCCAGGCGCTCAGGAATTCGTAGTCGACGCTGGTGATCCCGGTGGCCGGGAGCGCTATGGGCAAGCCCCACTGGTGCGCCTTGAGTGAGAACAGGAGCATCAGCATCAGCGCGAGCCAGAAGGACGGCATCGAATAGAAGAAGAGCGCGCCTACGCTGAGCACGCGGTCCACCCAGCGGTGCTGACGGACCGCCTGGAGGACGCCCACAACGATGCCTATCGCGAACATCGCCGCCAGCGCGACGAAGGCCAGCAGGAGGGTGTTGGGCAGCGCGTCGCCGATGACCTGGGCGACCGGCCGATTCTGCGCGAACGAGTAGCCGAAGTCGCCCGTCAGAAAGGAGCCGAGCCACTTTCCGTAGCGCGTGACGAGCGGCTGGTCGAGCCCCAGGTTCCGCCGCAGTTGCTCCACCACCTCGGGCGGTACGTTGGGGTTGAAGTAGAGCGCCGCGGGATCCCCCGGCGCCAAGTCGAGCACGATGAAGATGAGCGTCGCGACAGCGAGCAGAAGTGGGATCGCCCCCAGGGTCCTGCGTGCGGCGTACCTTAACACGTCAGCGCGGCGCCCAGCCGGCGAGGCCGCGGAATTCGCCCCGGGGATCCATGTCCACGCCCGCGACGTCCGACCCGACTCCGGCCAGCTCGTCCAGCCAGAACATGAAGGTGGCCGGCTGCTCCCGCTTCAGCAGCCGCACGAACTCGCCCCAGGTCGAGCGCGCCAGGTCCGGGTCCGAGGGCGCGCGCCCGGCGTCGAGCAGGCTGTCCGCCGTGGCGTTCGAGAAGGACGTGCGATTGGCCGACCCCGGTATGCCGGCCTGCTCCGAGTCGAAGAGAGCGAAGGGCGCGGAGCCGACCTGGAAGTTGTCCAGCACCCAGTTGGCGAATGCGGCGTCGTAGTCGCGCGCGCGGAACTGCGCGAGCATCGTCTGGAACTCGGTGACCTGCAGGCGTACGTCGACGCCCACCTCGCGCAGGTGCGCCTGGACGACCTCGACCACCGCGCGGTTCAAGGCTCGGTCGCTGCTGAGCAGCGTGAACCGGAGCGGATCCCCTGCGCCGTTCTCGCGCACGCCGTCCCCGTCCCCGTCCTCCCAGCCGGCCTCCAGCAGGAGGCGTTCCGCGGCCTCGGTGTCGTGGGGCAGCGGCTCCACCTCCGGCGACAGCGGACTCCACGGCGGAATCGGGCTCGTGGCCGGCGCGCCGAATCCACCCAGCAGCGCCGCGATGATCTCGTCGCGATCGATCGCGTGCGTCAGCGCGCGCCGCACTCGAGGGTCGGTGAACGGCTCGCGACGATTGTTCCACGCCACGAAGTAGACCGTCCGACCGGGGAACGAGAGCAGGCGGAGGTCCTCGGACCCGGCCACATCGTCCGCCTGGTCGGGTGCGATGTCTATGTCCGCGTGGATTCCCCCCGTCACCAGCTCGGTGAGTCGGGTCGCGGCCTCGGGGATCACCCGGATCACCACCCGAGCCGCCTCGGGCGGCCCGCCGAGCGCCTCCGGAAAGGCGTCGTTGCGTTCCAACACCAGGCGCTCGGCCGCGCGCCACTCGGCGAATCGGAACGGGCCGCTGCCCACCGGGGCGCGGTTGAACGGCGCGTTGCGGAGCTCGGCTACGGGTACGTCGGCGAGCAGGTGCTCGGGCATCGGCGCCCACCAGAAATCCTCCAATGCCTGCGCGTGTGGGCGGTCGAAGACGAAGCGGACCGTGCGCGCGTCGACGGCCTCCGCGCGCGCCACCCGAGTCAGGTAAGCCTCGGCCAGCAGCGACGCCGCCTCGGGGTCCTTGGCGCGCTCGAAGGTGAAGACCACGTCCCCGGCGTCCACCGGCTCGCCGTCGTGCCACGCGACGTCGCCCCGGAGCGTGAACACCACCGCCGTGTCGCCCTCCAGTCGCCAGGACTCGGCCAGCCACGGACGCACGCGGAGCTGCTCATCGTACTGCACGAGCGGGGTGAATAGAGCGTACTTGATGAGCTCGTCGGTGTACTGGCTGCTGTTGGTGATGGAGTTGAAGCCGCTGAAGTCGCTGCGCACGCCGACCACGAGCGCGCGTCCCGCGGCGGACGGCGCGTCGGCTCCGCAGGCGATCACCCCCGCCGCGAGGGCCGCGCTCAGGGCCACCGTGCCGATCCGACGATGGTGCCGACTCATCCTCGTGGGCGCTCCGGTCAGGGGTCCGAACCTAGTGTACCGTTGCACACTAGCGGCGCCAGGTCCACGCTTCGGATGAGTACGTCTCAGCGCGGCGCTCCGCGAGTGCGCCCTCCTCGGCCGTGATGCCGGCGCGCTCCAGGCCGACCGCCAGCAACTCGCCGAAGGCAGCGCCGAGGGCCTCCAGAATGTCCGCGTCGGCGGGCGCGCGGCCCAGCTCCGCCGCGAGCGAGGTGCCCGCGCGCGCCGGGGTCGTGCCGGCGGGGGCCCCCGAGAGCGCCTTGCCGACCCCTGCCTGGGAGCCTGACAGGAGGAGCGAGCCGTGCTGCAGCAGGGCGCGTCCGCGCCGCCGCTGAGCGCTGCCCATTATCTTGCGACCGGAGACCGTCACCTCGCCCGGAGCCGCGGTGAGGAAGCAGCGAGCCTCGGGCCCGTTCAGGTAGACCTGGCCCGTCGCCGCGCCGACCCGGTTGGCTCCGGTGGCGCTCGGAGGGGTGACGCGCGCCTCCAGGCCCAGCGCCCGGAGCCCCGCGGCGAGAGCGCGGTTGATCGCCGCGTACGCCGCCCTGGGCCGTCCGAGCGCGGACACCGGAGCCGCCACCGAGTAGGTGATCTCGTCGGCGTGCAGCACGGCCAGGCCGCCCGTGGGCCGGCGCACGATATCCCAGCCGAAACCCGCGATGGTGGCCGCGTCCACGCGACCACGCAGCGGCTGATTCCTTCCCACGGACAGGCACGAGGGAGTCCAGCGGTAGAAGCGCAGGGTAGGCGGAGCGCCGTTCGCCGCCGACTCCAACAGAGCGTCGTCGAGGCCCATGTTGCGGGCGCCGCGGGCCTCCAGCGCGGCACCCGTTCCGGCGTCTCCCGTGCCGAGCAGGAGCCGCCACGGGCGCGCCGAGCTCACCCCGCCGCCGCCCCCGAGTACTCGTCGATCGGGGGACAGGCGCAGACCAGGTTGCGGTCCCCGAACGCGGCATCGACGCGACCCACGGCGGGCCAGAACTTGTGCTCGCGGGTGGTCGGGCTCGGGAAGGCCGCCAGCTCGCGCGAGTACGGGCGGTCCCAGGAGTCGGAGGTCACGACTGCGGCCGTGTGCGGGGCGTTGCGCAGCGGATTGTCGTCCGCGTCCAGCTCGCCGCTCTCGACGCGGGCGATCTCGGCGCGGATCGAGACGAGGGCGTCGCAGAAGCGGTCCAGCTCCGCCTTGGACTCGCTCTCGGTGGGCTCGATCATCAGCGTGCCCGGCACCGGGAAGCTCAGCGTGGGCGCGTGGAAGCCGTAGTCCATCAGACGCTTGGCGATATCGGTGGCGTCCACGCCCGTCGCGGGCTTGAGGTCGCGCGGGTCGATGATGCACTCGTGAGCCACGCAGCCGCCCGGCCCCCGGTAGAGCACCGGGAAGTGTTCGTCCAGGCGTTCGGCCACGTAGTTGGCGTTGAGGATGGCCACCTCGCTCGCTCGCCTCAGGCCGTCCGCGCCCAGCATCCTGACATACGCCCAGGAAATCGGCAGGATGCTGGGGCTGCCCCAGGGCGCCGCGGCCACCGGACCGAGCGCCTCGCCGCCGACCGGTATCACGGGGTGCCCCGGCAGAAACGGCACCAGGTGCTCGGCGACGCCGATGGGGCCCACGCCGGGGCCGCCGCCGCCGTGCGGTATGCAGAAGGTCTTGTGCAGGTTCAGGTGGCACACGTCGGCGCCGAAGTCTCCCGGCCGGGCGAGGCCGACCATGGCGTTCATGTTCGCGCCATCCAGGTACACCTGCCCGCCGCCGGAGTGGACCACCTGGCAGATCTCGGTGATCGACTCCTCGAAGATGCCGTGCGTGGAGGGGTAGGTGATCATGAGCGCCGCGAGGTCGTCCGCGTGCTCCTCCGCCTTGGCTCGTAGATCCGCCAGATCCACGTTGCCGCCCTCGTCGGTCTTCACCACCACCACCCGCATCCCGGCCATGACCGCGCTCGCCGGGTTGGTCCCGTGCGCGGACGCGGGGATGAGGCAGACGTCGCGATCCTCGTCGCCCCTGCTCGCGTGCCAGGCGCGGATCACCAGCAGTCCGGACAGCTCGCCCTGCGATCCCGCGTTCGGCTGCAGCGAAACCCCGGCGAACCCCGTGATCTCCGCTAGCCATTGCTCCAACTGGCCGAACAGGACCTGGTAGCCGGCGGCCTGCTCGGGCGGCGCGAAAGGATGAATTCCGCCGAACTCTCGCCACGTGATCGGCAGCATCTCGGCGGCCGCGTTGAGCTTCATCGTGCAGGAGCCGAGCGGGATCATGGACGTGGTGAGCGACAGGTCCCTGCTCTCCAGCCGCTTCAGGTAGCGCAGCATCTCATGCTCGGCGTGGAAGCGGGAAAACACGGGGTGCGTGAGGTATTCGCTGACGCGGTCGAAGCCGCCGCCCCACGAGCCGTCGACTTGCGCCGCCAACTCCGCGGGGCTCAGCGAGCCGTCGCCGCCGAAGGCGCCCAGCAGGTCGGCGAGGTCGTCCTCGGTGACAGTCTCGTCGAGCGCGACCACCAGGTCTTCGCCGTAGGAGCGGAGGTTGATGAGGCGCTGGCGAGCCGCGGCCAGGACCCGATCGCGCGCGCCCTCCGCTACGCGCACCCGCACCGTGTCGAAGAAGCGCTCGTGCACCACCTCGTGGCCCAGCCTGGTGACGCCCTCGGCCAGCGCCCGCGTGGCCGTGCGCACCCGCTCGGCGATCCGGCGCAGGCCCTCCGGGCCGTGGTAAACGGCGTACGCTCCGGCCACAACCGCCAGCAGAACCTGCGCCGTGCAAACGTTGCTGGTGGCGCGTTCACGGCGGATATGCTGCTCGCGGGTTTGCAGCGCCATGCGCAGCGCGGGCCGGCCCCGGTCGTCGACCGACACGCCGATGATGCGCCCGGGCACCTGCCGCTTGAACTCCTCCCGCGTGGCGAAGAAGGCCGCGTGCGGACCGCCGTAGCCCAGCGGTACGCCCAGGCGCTGAGCGCTGCCGACCGCGACGTCGGCGCCCCACTCTCCGGGCGGAGTCAGCAGCGCGAGCGCGAGCGGATCGGTAGCCGCGGTGACGAGCGCGCCGGCCTCGTGGGCGGCGTCGGCGAGCGCGGAGTAGTCGCGAATGCACCCGTCCGTGGCGGGATACTGCACCAGGGCGCCGAACACCGAGTCGTCGAACGCGAAGGACGAAGGATCGGCTACGCGCACCTCCCAGCCCCTCGCGCGCGCGCGGGTGCGCACCACTTCGATCGTCTGAGGATGGCAGTCGTCGGCGACCAGAAAGGTGTTGCGGGCGCCGCGCGTCACGGCCTGGCTGAGCGCCATGGACTCAGCCGCCGCGGTCGCCTCGTCGAGCAGCGACGCGTTGGCGATGGGGAGGCCGGTGAGGTCGATCACCGCGGTCTGGAAGTTCAGCAGCATCTCCAGGCGTCCCTGCGAGATCTCCGGCTGGTACGGAGTGTAGGCCGTGTACCAGCCGGGGCTCTCCAGGACATTGCGGAGGATGACCGGCGGCGTCACGCAGTCGTGGTAGCCCATCCCGATGTACGACCGCCAGACCTCGTTCCTGAGCGCCAGGTCCCGCAGCTCCGCCAGCATGGCGTGCTCGCTCGCGGGTTCGGGCAGCGAGAGGTCCCGGCGCAGGCGAATCGCGTCCGGAATGGAGGCATCCACGAGCGCGTCGAGCCCCGGGTAGCCGAGCCGCTCGAGCATCTGCTCCGTCTCGGCCTCCGAAGGGCCAATGTGGCGACGCGCGAAGGCGTCGGTGAAGGCGAGCGGGCTCGCGGCCGCGGCCGACCCGCGCTCCGGCCGACCCTGTATCGCCGCCATGGCTTCCGTCAAGTCAAAACTCCCATGTAGATCCGGGCTCCAGCACTACGGTTCGGGCTTTGTCGCCGACCTTCGCGGCGAACTCGTGCGGATCCTGGTCGATCACTTCCCAGGTGCTGTAGTGCATCGGGATCACCACATCCGGGCGAATGAACTCCACCGCGCGAACGGCGTCGTCCGGTCCCATGGTGAAGTTATCGCCGATGGGAAGCAGGGCGACGTCGACCTGCCCCTCGAGGAGCTGCATGTCGACGATCAGCGCCGTGTCTCCAGCGTGGTAGAGCCGCTTGCCGTCCATGTCGATCAGGAAGCCGCCGGGCACCGTCGTGTAGGGGCCGGCGCCCTCCCCGGCGACCATCCCGCCGTGGAGCGCGGGCGTCATCTTGGCGTACCCGAACGGGAAGCTGTGCCCGCCCCCGATGTGCAGCGGATGCGCCTTGCTCACCCCCTGGGTGCCCACGTAGCTGACGATCTCGAAGGTCGAGATGAGCGTGGCCCCGGTGCTCTTGGCCAGCGGAATGGCGTCCGCGAAATGATCGTGGTGGCCGTGGGTACAGAGGATGAAGTCCAGCTCGGCGATGTCGTCCACCGACGCTGCGCAGGAGGGGTTGTCGTTCAGGAAGGGGTCGATGATGAGCCGGTGCCCCGAGTCCGTCGTCAGTCCGAACGTCGAGTGCCCGTACCAGGTGAGCTTCGCCATGCGCCTCCGTCCTGGCTTCGCCCCGACCCACGACCGGCCGAGGCCGGCCGCGACGACGGCGAGCGAGGCCCGCGGGGCCGCGATCGCGAGGGCCCGGAGCCGTTAGCCTATGTGGTCTTCGTACCCCGCGCCGTCCAGGAGCGCATCCAACTCCGACTGGTCGGCGACCCGAACCTTGATCATCCAGCCGTCGCCGTATGGATCGGAGTTCACGAGGGACGGATCCGCGTCCAGCGATTCGTTCATCTCCACCACTTCGCCGCCGACCGGCATGTAGAGGTCGCTGACCGCCTTCACCGCCTCCACTGTGCCGAACACGTCCATCTTGGCGAAGGAGTCCCCGGCGGAGGGCAGTTCCACGAACACCACGTCACCCAGCTCCCCCTGGGCGTAATCGGTGATGCCGATGTAATAGAACCCGTCCTCCTCAGCGGGCCGCAAGTACTCGTGTTCCTCGCTGTACATCAGGTCCGAGGGGATTTCGGACATAGGGCCCTCCGGTCGCATCTGGGAGTCGGAGAGGCGTCGGCTCGGCGGCCCCGCCATCGGTCGATCTCGCTTGAACTGAGCCCCGTAGACTATCCCCGGCCGCGCGCGGCCGGGCGGGTCGTCCGCTGAAGCGCGTCGAGAATAGACGACCCCGCGAGGGCCGTCAAGCAGCCTTGCTGGCCCCAGGAGGGACGTGTACAATTCGGTTGAGCCGCGCGTCTTGCGCGTGCGGCTCCTGGGCCGCGAGATCGGGCCTCATGGAGGGCCGAGCGCGGACCGCGGGGCGCGACCCCGCTGGAGAGAGCCCTTACATTGACAGCGAACAGGAGGTGATCCTTGTCTAGTTGGAGTATCCGGACGGACCTGACGGGGCAAGCGGTCATCGAAGGGACTGGTCGGTAGATCGGTTTCACGCTGTCCGACCCGACGCTCCCCTGAGGGATCGCGTCAGGTCCAGTCGGAAGAGTCAGAGCGCCGCCGGAACCATCCGGCGGCGCTCCTTCGTTTGCTAGAGTGTGCCGGCGCGGAAGTCCCGTGTGCACCGAGGCGCGTGATGCGCCCGCGGGGCAAGGCGGAACGACGCGCCGTAGCCGTAGCTACGGCAAGGAGTTCCAACGCAGCATCCGCGGGATGCAGCGCGCGCCGAATGCCTACGGGACTTCTGCAACGGTACACTAGGTGAGCCTGTGAGGTAGCCGGACCTTCCGGGCGCGTCGTAGGTTCCGGTCCGAAGGGATTCGCAGGGAACAGCGAGAGAGGCTCGATGACAGTGACGATGGACCCCCCCGCCGTACTGCCCCTTACCTCGCTCAACGAAGAGGAGGCGATGTTCCGCGAGGCCGTACGCCAGTTTGCAGAGGCGGAATTGGCCCCGCGCGCCGCGCGCATGGACGCGGCCGGCGAGATGGACGCGGATCTTTTTCCGCAGCTCTTCGAGTTGGGCCTGATGGGGATCGAGGTGCCCGAGCATCTGGGCGGCGCGGGCTCATCCTTCTTCGCCTCCATCGTCGTGATCGAGGAGGTCTCGCGCGCGGACCCGGCGGTGGGCGTGGTGGTGGACGTACAGAACACGCTGATCAACAACTGCCTCCTCCGGTACGCCAAAGACGAGCTGCAGAACAGGTACTTGCCGCGACTCGCCTCCGAGTGGATAGGCGCGTACTGCCTGTCCGAGGCGGGCTCCGGCTCGGACGCGTTCGCGTTGAGCTGTCGCGCGACCGACGCGGGCGATCACTACGTGCTGGATGGACCGAAGCTGTGGATCACCAACGGCGGCGAGGCCGACTTCTTCATCGTGTTCGCCAATCTGGACCCGGCGTTGGGTTATCGGGGCATCACGGCCTTCGCGGTCGAACGCACCTACGAGGGCGTCTCCATCGGCAAGAAGGAGGACAAGCTGGGCATCCGCGCCTCGTCCACCGTGGAGGTGCTGCTGGACTCCGTGCGCGTGCCGAAGGACAACGTCGTCGGTGAGGTCGGAAACGGGTACAAGATAGCCATAGGTACTCTGAACGAGGGCCGCATCGGCATTGGCGCGCAGATGGTGGGGCTGGCCCAGGGGGCGCTGGATCACACGGTGCGCTACACGCGGGAGCGCCAGCAGTTCGGCGCCCCGCTGGCCGACTTCCAGGCGGTCCAGTTCCAACTCGCCAACATGCGCACGGAGTTGGAAGCGTCGCGGCTCCTGGTGTACAACGCGGCGCGTCTGCGCGGAGCGGGCGAGGACTTCCTGATCGAGGCGGCCATGGCCAAGCTCTACGCGTCGGAGGCCGCCCAGCGCATCTCGTCACAGGCCGTCGACCTGCACGGCGGCTACGGCTTCACCAAGGAGTACCCCGTGGAGAAGCTGTTCCGCGACTCGAAGATCGGCACGATCTACGAGGGCACCTCCAACATGCAGCTCAACACCATCGCGAAGTACATGCTGCGGTAACGATTTACGGGGTTGCGGCCCTCCGGGTGTCGCAGTCGCGTAACGCTGTTGGTGGGTATTCGGGTGAGTGTAGAGGCTGCGAGCTCTAGGCTCGCTATCCGAGGATGAGTTGGTGGAACGCCGAGCTTTTCTTATGGGCGGTCTTCAGAGGCACCTATGGATGGCCCTCGAATGGCCGGACTACGATGATGAACGGCTGGGGACGATCGATGACTGAGCAACGGAGCACCGGCGGCTACACCCGCAGTCGCCTCATCGCCATGGTCGGCCCGGTCCTTCTCGCCGCGTGCGTTCCCGCCGAGGAGCGGCCGGAACCCACGCATGCCGTCATTGCCGACAGCATGGTCTGGTGCCCGACCCACGCAGACTTCCGGGAGGCCAAGGACGGCCTCATGGAGGACGCACTGCTCGCGCGGCTCGAGTGCGGGTTCTTCGCCGAGGGAGACTCGGTGAAGCTGATCAGGTCGGACGGCCCGGACGCGCTGGTGACGATGATCCCGGCGGACGGGAGCGAGCCGACGGTGGACGACAACGTGTGGACCTCGGTGAGCGGGCTCCGATGACTGAGGACGCGCTGCTGGCTAGGCGAGAATGCAGTCTTTTCGCCAGGGTGATTTGGTCACACTGGCGAGAATGGCTGGCCGGGATGCGTTGGTCAGGATTGCTCCCGGCTGACGGAATCGCGCCCACGGTAGACAGCAACGTGTAGACGTTCGGAAAGGGGCTTTCAAGAGGTCCCAGCGGATTCCCAGTAGAGGCGGTCCCTAGATTTTCAGTTACTGAACCTCTTACCCAAAGATGTTGGAGTCCAACATGTGGGCTATCGGGTGTTGCGGGAGGAGTGGCCTTCTCGATGAGATCCTTGCGGATCGACTTACGCTACGACAACTACGAGGTTCCTGCCGTCGAGCGCGCTCACACTTCCGACCCTCTGCATGGCACGCCTCTACGTCTTCGCCGATGAAAGTGGCAACCTGGATTTCCGGCCGCACACAGCAAGCGGCCCAACGCGCTACTTCGTACTCACCACCCTCACATGCAGCGGCCCCGAGGTCGGCAACCACTTGTTGGATTTACGCAGGGAACTTGCGTGGGACGGTTTGGGGCTCAACTCGGAATTCCACGCCACCACGGACAAGCAGCGCATCCGCGACCGCGTCTTCGCCCAGATCGCCCCGCACGACTTCCGACTCGACGCGACAATCCTCGAAAAGGCGAAGGCGATGCCGCACGTTCGGAATACCGACGAGAGGTTCTACCAATACGCGTGGTACTACCACATGAGGTATCTGCTGCCGCGAATCCGGAGAGGCGTAACCGAGCTGATGGTTGTCGGTGCATCGGTAGGCACCAAGAAGCGACGCGCAGCCTTCAGGGACGCGGTCAGCGACGTGATGAGCCAGGTAGCACCAACGCTGGATCACCGGGTTGCGTCATGGGACTGTCGGAGCGACCCGTGCCTACAGGCTGCGGACTATTGCTCCTGGGCAATCGGAAGGAAGTGGGAGCGAGACGACGCGAGGTCCTATGACCTGATCAAAGACAAGCTGGTTACGGAGTTCGATCTCTGGAGGAACGGCACGAAGCTCTACTACTAGTAGATGTAGTTGCGGCCGACTAGCCGTCCCCGAAGGTCTGGCAGAGCCCAGGGGCTCTTATCGCCGGCCGCGCTTACTACAACGGTGCTAGGCCAATGGTATAGGAATACGCCGTCGAAATCCAGTGTTTTCTCGTGGCTTGGTGGTCTCATTGGGGGGTTTTGGACTTTTTCGCCGCCATGCCAAATCCCGTAAATCCCGTACCGTTAAGCCACAAGCGGCACGTCGATGCTGGTAGTTGTGGTTGAAGACGTTGCGCGTCTCACGCGATCATTGATCCGAGGGCAGAACGTCTTCAACAGGAGCGTGATCATGATGTTCATGGACTGGATGGTTTCTGAGGAGTGGGGCGGAGCTTCGACCTACGGTGTCCCGCCCCTCCGACGCGTGCTCATCTGCAAGGACGCGGCAGGTGCAGGGACGTGGACCACTTCGCTGGCCCCCTGGGGCGAGCTGTCGCAGGAGCAGCGGGAGCGTGTTCTGAAACACGCGCTGTACCTGAATGGGCTACGGTCCGTTGAGTCCGGCGTGCGCTACCTGCCGTTGACGCCGCTCGTATGACCCCCCGCCCTGCCCCCCTCGAGCTCCCCGGCTCGGACCTGCAGGTTCTGCTGGCCGACGGCTCTACCCTGGAGGCCAAGCCGATCGTGCAGATCGCCGCGGACCTGCCCGGCGGGTTCGGGTTCGGTGACTTCGGCGAGGAGCTGGACGGGCACCCGCGCACGTTCACCTACACGTGCGTCGTCGGCGGCGATATCTGGAAGGGCGACACGGCCGACCTCGAGCAGCGCGTCACGCCGTTCACCGAGAAACGTTTCGAAACGAGCGGCGACCTCGCCGTCGCCGCCTGCGTCGTCTACGTCTACCCGGACTGGCTGCGCGACAGCATTCGCGCGAACTGGTGGTACATGCTGGACGCGACGAGCAGTGTCGGCGCGCAGATCGGGTACGCGATCGACCGGCTGAGAAAGCGGCGGGGCCTCGGCGGCCTGGGGCTATGGAACCGCCTGATCGTGGTGGACCGAATCGCGGTGCACCCGACCTTCCGGCACCAGTGGGTCGGGGCCCGGCTCCTCGCGCACGCGATCCTCGATCGGTTCTCGGGGATGGGCGACGTTGCTGCTTTGGCGGCGTATCCGATGCACAACCCGTTCGACGACGCGACACCGCTCCGGAGCGAGGGCGCCGTCAGGAACCTGGTCCGCTACTACCAGCGCCTGGGCTTCAGGAGGGCGCTGCCGCGCGAGCGCATCACGGCGAAGGAGCCGGTCGTCATGTACGTGAGCCTGAACGAGCATGTGGCGCCGCCTGAGCCTCTGCGCTTCCGCGGCCTGGACCCGATCGGCGTGCGATGACCGGCCACCACCCCTGGTCGGAGATCAAGGCAAAGATGTCGCCCGAGCGGAGGCGGCGTGCGGAGGTGCGCACCGAGATTCTCCGAACAGAGATCCGCAGCCTCAGGCGGATCCGTCGCCGGCTCGGCATCCGGCCCAAGGGCTACGATGAGACCTACGTCGACTCGAAGGGCAACGAGTGGAACGTCGGCTGGGGGAGGGTTGGGCTGAGCAAAGAGCCCGCGCCCGCCTGGACGGTGCTCTTCTTCATCCTCGACTCGAACGAGTACACCTGGGGCACCACGCCGGACCTGTGGACCCGTCTCTCAGATGAGCAGAAGGCCCTTGCGCTCCTGGCAGCGAAGGAGACTAACGATGTCCGGACCCTGACGGCTTGGCTCCCGATCGAGTGGGAGGGCTACAAGGGCGAGTTCTGCTGGGACGACGGCGCGGGCCACTTCCACGGCCACGTCCTCCTCCCGAAGGCGGTCATCACCTTCGTCAGCAAGGACCCGGAAAAGTTGGTCGACGAGATGGCTGAGTCGATGAGGGTCTACCTCGAGATGTGCGCGGAGGACGGCGTCGAGCCGGAGCCGCCGGAGAACTCGCTGGCGCAAAAGGACAGCCCTTGACCGAGACGGCGATAGAATTGGTGCATCAGCTTCGTACGCTTCCGAACGAGACCGGCTGGGTTGAGTTCAAGACGAACTTGGACGACCCAGAGGCCATCGGCGAATACGTATCGTCTCTCTCGAACTCGGCTACCCTTGCGGGGAGACATAACGCGTACCGTGCCTGTCGGCGGGATGCCGGTGGTCGTTCTAAAGATTGAACGTGCGTTTCGACATCCAACACGCTTCAAGAACGTGGCCTTCATACGTGTTGGATCCTACAAGAAAAAGCTGAAAGACCACCCGCAGCTGGAGGGGCAGCTCTGGCGACAGTTTGACGAGGCGCCTTTCGAAGTAGGTGTTGCGTCTGAGCCACTGGATCCCAGCGAAGTCATCCAACTCCTCGATTCTGACGCATACTTCGAACTCTTGGGGCTCCCAGTGCCTGAAGGGCCAGCGCAGATAGCTCCCGCGCTTCAGCGAGATGCTTTGATCGCGCCCGACTCAGGACGCTGGCGTATCACCAGTCTTGGTGGCGTACTCTTCGCCAAGGATCTGTCGGCGTTTCCGACCCTTCGCCGCAAGGCCGTCCGAGTGATCGAATACAAGGGCCGAAGTCGCGTCAACGCTATCAGAGAGTACGTCGCACCGGGGGGTTACGCCGCAGGGTTTGAAGACCTGATGGTCCGATGAAGGGACATGAGTAACGGGTGAGTGAAGGGACATGGGTAACAGATCGCAAGATCGTGTTCCAAACAGAGTTGTATCAGTTGCCGGCCCCGATCTTCGAACAAGCGGGAGACAACACTCGAGTTGTGCTCCTCGCGCCGCGTCCGCTGTCAGCTATGGCCCCAGAAGACAGGGTGCGTGCGTGCTACCTCCACGCTTGTCTGAAGTACGTGCAGCGGGACTACCTCACGAACTCCTCGGTTCGGAAGAGATTCGGGATCGCCAAGAGAAACAGCGCGACTGCATCGAGGCTGATCAAGGAAGCAGTTAAGGTCGGTGCAATCCAGCCACACGATGCCGAAGCTCCCCCGAAGATGATGAAGTACGCGCCCTTCTGGGCCTTTGCACCGGGTTCTTGATGGGTGACTTCGCTTGGAGGCCGGACTGCTGATCGACCAGAGGTGAAAGCTACTCTGCGCAAGGCTTTGAGAGGGCCTCTCTCTTCTTGATGGGTACTTGATGGGTACTTGATGAGTGGTCTTTGGCGGTTTCTCAAACTGGCCCTCTCGGCAGTTTCCGGGTCAACTCAACCTGTCGGCTCCAGCTCCCGACACCACAACCCCACCTGACGCTCCCCTTGGCCCCGCGCCGCTGGCACTTCAAGATCTCACCTAGCTAGCGCCCGGTCCCCCGCAGCCATGGCCGCGCCCTGGCACCCCTAACACCCTAGCCCCCGGACTCTTCAACCTGGGCCGGTGGCTTTTCTCGGGCCGGAAGATCTTCCGCGGACGCTAGGTCGACTTCTTGGTACGATCGGTCCTCACTCCGAGTGGTTCCTCCCCAATAGATAAGTAGGTGGAGCGAAGAAGGGCGATGCCCGCGCACGCGCGTGTCGCCCGGTCCACCTGCACTGAAGGAGCCCTCCCGTGGCTACCCGGTTCGCGTTGGTCCTGCTGGCCTCGCTGTTCACGCCCCTCCGCTTGGTTTCCGCCACACCGCCCGCGGCAAGTTCGGTCGGGGCGAGCGAGGCCCCGCCTGAGGAGGCCGCGTCACGCAACCACTTCGAGGTGATCCGGTGGGGGTCGGTGGGCCAGTTGCAGGAGAACACTACAGGCCACACGGCGCAGTTCCGGATCTTCAACGACGATCCCAATAAGATCACGGTCTCGCTGAGCTGTAGCGGCACCGGTCCGGTCTCGAACTGCAGCGCTCCGAGCTCCTTCACGATCTTCCCCGAGGCCTTTCGTACCGTAACGGTGACCTTCGACGTGGGCACAGCGGGCACAGGTCTTCTGACCCTGACCGCGACCGACAACGGCCACTCGACCTCCGATTCCCACAACGTGCTGGTGGTCGCGCACGGACCGCTCTCGCTCGACGCGACCGTTAACCCCACGGAGCTGATCGAGCGGAGCGCGTGCGTGACGAGCGGAGCCGGCCCGGCCGGCGCCTTTCAGTGCGGAAACCTGCTCGTGACGCACTCCATGCCAGCGTTCAAGTCGCTCGACCGGGACCGCACACTAACGTTGCTCTACAACAGCGCGACCGCGAGCCCACGGCCCGTCGTGATGGGCGACGTGTGGCTGGACGGCATCTCCGTACCCGACAGCTTCCGCACGAGCGTCAAGGTCGGACAGGTGACCGAGACCCGCTCCTTCCAGGGCGCGGGCCTATCTTCGGCTGCGAAGAGCCGCTTCTCGATGCCCTACGACGCGGGCGCGCTTGGCACGGGCATACACGACTACGACCTGAACGTAGTCAACTACTACGGCACCGAGCCGTTTGCGACGGCCGTGTTCAAGAGCAAGTTCATTACGGTTGACCGCTCGCAGAGCCCCTACGGAGCCGGCTGGTGGATCGCCGGCGTGAGCGAGCTCTACACGAGCGTGCTCGCCGACACGCTGCTGCTGGTCGAAGGTGACGGAAGCGCCGCGGCCTACATCCCGATCGGGCCGAACCTGTGGCGTGCACCGGCCGGCGCATTCCAGGACACGATCGAGTGGAAGCAACTCGACGATCCGAGCCCCGACGTCACCGCCCAGGTGTGGCTGTACGAGCGGAGGTTGCAGGACGGCACAAACGTCTACTTCAACCAGTACGGCCAGCAGGTCTACGTGACGGACCGGGTCGGCAACGTCGTCGGCCACACCTACCAGAACACGACGCTCGGCGCGGGGCTGACACAGGTCCGGATCGCGCCATGGGCCGCGAATCTGACCTACGACTTTGTCTACGGCGTTCACGGGCTTGCTTTCATCGACGACCCCGCGGGCCGGCGTCTGAATACGAACGTGAGCAGTGAGAAACTGCTGCTGACGATTCTCCCTGTCGGGCTGTGGATAGGCGAAGAGGTCGTGCTAGGCTATGAAACGGGTGGCCTCCGGCGTCTGACCAGTCGGCGCTCGCCCCGTGGCGCCACAACCACCTATGCCTACCACGGCGAAACACTCCTCCTCAGCACGGTCACGCTGCCAGCAACCGGCAGTGGTACGGCCGTCCTCACTTACAAGCCCATCGAGTCACGGGGCCTTGCCCAACTTACGGCAGGCAACGCTGTCGCTTCTGCGGCCCGGACTAACATCGTGATTGACGGGCCGCGCACGACGGTCGGCGACTCGGCCGTGTTCTGGGTGAATCGGTTTGGATCACTCACCAAGATCCGTGACGCTGCCGGGAACGAGACGACCGTCGCCTATGATCTGACCCACCCGCTGCTGGTCACAGCGATCAACGAGCCGGACGGGACTCAGATCCGCCAGCGTTGGGACACATCGGCCAGGCTTGAGATGACGCAAGACCTTGCCAACCTGAGCGGCGCGGACTCGGTGCACTACGACTACGCTGATGCCGACGCACCTGAGAAACCAAGCCGGGTCATTCGCCCGCGTGGCGACTCCGCAGCCGCCGATACAACTCTCTTCAGCTACAACGCTGACGGTACGCCCGAGACTGCGACCACCGCGAACGGTCACGTCACGCGCTTCACCTACGAGCAGGGCCAGGTCAAGACGATTACCGAGGAGTCGGTGGAGGTCTACAACCCGGCCACAAACACGACAAGCACGCAGAATCTCACGACGACGTTCGAGTACGGCGGGAATCGGAATCTCAAGAGGACGATCTCGCCCACTAGCGACTCGACCGACATCGTCAGCCGGGACGCGTACGGCAACGTCAAGGAGGTGCTGAGCGCCGAGGGCAGAAGACAGACGTTCCAGTACGACCTCCGCAACCGACGTACGCACGTAGAGCAGTGGGAGGGCGCGCAGAAGTTCACGACTGCCACCGATTACGACGGAGCCGACAACGCCACGAGAGTCACAGATCCGCGAGGGCTCACCAGGGAATGGGAGTTCGACGAACTCGAGCGCGACACTCTCATGCGCGACTCCCGGGGCTACACCGCGCTCACGCGCCACGATGTCTCCGGAAATGTAGTCTGGCAGAAGGATCGCCAGGGCGACACGATCACCACGCAGTACGACGCGATGAATCGCCCGATCAACCGCATCCTCGGCCAGATCATGGTCGACGACCAGGCGGAACTGGATCTCTATAGGGATCTTATGGAAAGCCCCTGGTCCTTTAACCCAATGCAGATCGGCGACACGCTAGTCGTGGGCGATACGATCACGTGGCAATACGACGTTGCAGGGCGTGTGAAGCTTGCTGAGAACGCGACCAGCCAGGTCGTCAGGACCTACAACTCCCGCGGACTGCTTACAAAAGAGGTGCAGAACCTCACCGACTGGGCCGCCAACGCCTCCTACACGCAGGATTACACTTACGACCTGGCCGGGAATCGCGCGTCATGGACGTGGCCATACCAGCCAACATCAATCGTGCGAACGGTCACCTACACGTACGGGGCCGGGAACGAGCTCTCGACCGTATCTGGCGCCCTTGGCCCATCGGCGACCTTCGCGTGGGATGGACTCGGCAGGAAGCACCAGCTTGCCTACTCCTCAGGTTCCACTACCGACTTCCACTACGACGCGAACGGGAGACTCGGGCGGGTTCACTCAACACACACGCAACAGTTAGAGGACCCAGTTGACCAACGGTATACCTACGATCGGGACGGGAACCTGATCCGAGAAGAGGATCACGGCGAGCGTCGGGTTACCACCAGCGGATTCGACCTCACCGTAAGCCAGTACAATGGGCGCGATGCAGTAACCCATGTGGACGTTACGCAGAACTCGACGACTACGCCCAACCGCTTCCACTACGATGCCGCGGGAAATCGGACAGGGATCGGCGGTGGCGACTCAACGGTGCACGTGGTCGATCTGCTTGGCAACATGACGGTCGAGATTCAGTCACCCACGGGTACGGCCCTTGACCAGTACACGCACGACAAGAACGGAAACGAGGTGCGTCACCTGGATGGGATCGGCGTCAACGCCAGCAACTTCGCCAGGTACTACAACGCCGCGGGACAGCTCACCGCGGCCTTCCCTCTCGAGAAGCGGTTTCGCTACGATCCCTTCGGTAGGCGGGTCGGCATCGGTTTGACCGACACCATCAACGGCGGAATCGGCACGACTCGAGTCATCTTCGATGGAGACAACGTCGCCTTCTACGGCGACGGCCAGGGCGGCGGCCACTTCACTCCCGGGCCCGGGACAGATGATCCGTTGTTCCTGGACCCGCTGGACTCGTACAGTTGTGACGGTGAATTCGCCTATTTCTACGTTACCCACGGCGGCCGACTGTTCGATTTCCAAAACGCCGATGGCGACGACTGTGCAGATCCAGGGGGGGTGGGTGGTGTTTTCGCCGCGTTCGGGAGCGAGTCGGGCGCTGTCGCCGACAGCCGAGGCTTCGGGCTCTCTCGCTCGACCTCCGACGCCTCGGGTATCGGCGGCGTCTCGCTCTCGTTCTTCCGCAACCGGTTCTACAACTCCCAGACGGGCAAATTCACTCAAGAGGATCCGATCGGCTTCGGCGGCGGCATCAACCTCTACAACTACGGAGGAAACAACCCGGCATCGTTCATCGATCCCTTCGGGCTCTGCGTTCCTTTCCCCGATTGCGCGCTCCAAGAAATCGCCAACAGGGGTGCGATTCGCGGCGGCTTCTTCGGTAGTGTCATGCTTAACGGGGCCGCAGCCCTCAACGGCCTCTCGGAGGCAGCTGGCGTAAACGCCTTGCTCGGCGCCGCGAGCGAACGAGACGCGGTCGGAACCGCAGTGGCCGCGGTTTCACTCGTGCCTATCGGCAGAGCAGCCAGAGCAGGACGTATAGCGAGTCGCGCCACTAGCGGGATCTTGCGACCGCTCAAGCGAGGAGCCGGGGGCAGGCTGCAGCCATTCAACCCAACGAATGGCCAATTCGAGAGTTTTGGCGCAAATTCGTTGTCAGCGATAGGCGCAAGAATCCGACGGGACTTCAACCCTGATGTCTTTGCCTCTGAGTTCGCGATTGGGTTGGCAAGCGGCCCGGATAATCCAGCGAGTGGTAGACCTACTGGATTCACCGCAGGATTGGGTCGTGCCCTTGGAGTGCTGACCGCCTCGTTTCTCAAGAAGGGCAGCTGACGGCCTCGCTGATCGCTGGTTGGAGCGAGAGGAGGAAAATGACGCTGTTACAAATGCTGTCAGTCGTGGCCCTTGGCATGGGGACTTTGCTTCTGACTCGTCGTAGACACAGAGGTCTGAACGACGCGTTGGCCTCCGTGCCAGCCCTGGCTGTGTCATTCCCTGGCGCCTTCTTGGTCATCTCTGAGAAGCGTAGCGGAAAGTTCACCCAATTTCGCAAGCCGGACAGCCCAGAGGAGAATGTAATACTCTTGGCCGTCCCTCGAGCCCAGTGGAGCGACGAGCAGTGGGCGGAGTTGATTGCGGATCTTCAGGAGCTCGACGAAGACCCACAGGCAGTGCTGCGTTCGTCACAGAATGGCACTCATGTGGAATTCTTGGAGGTGAGTGTCTCTGGTCCGCTCAGCGATGTCGCGATGCAGGCCGAGAGGCTGGCGCGCGCTGTGTTCGAGCGCCAGAGCGTTTCTCTCCGCCAGGGACGCTTTCATGTAAAGAAGAACCTTGACGTCGATCCAAGGCGCCAACGCGAGGCTTATGAGGATTTCTTTCGAATCGCGGCGGCGAGGGGGCCAAGTGCCCTAGCGCGGCGGATGGCCCAGAGGCAGTTGGACCGACTGGAGAACGATCGGCAAAGCCGTCGCGGCCATTGAAGGGACGGCTCGAACGCGCCGATGCCAGAAGAGACATCGAAGATTCACTTGTCCGCAGATTCCTGGAAGAGGCCGGAGGTGTCGGGGTCCGTCGCGACCCACGCGTATGACACGGCGCCCTTAGCCGTTTTTCATTCGATCAGCGCCCAGCTCGGGCGGTGGTCGTAGATGTCGGCCCGGGCCCACCACATCGACTGCGCGGCGTCGGGGCCTTGGTTGAGGTTGCGGGACAGGTAGGCGCCGTAGACGCCGCGCCTGTCGATCGTGAGGTCGTCGCGGTAGCTCACGAGGTCGCCGTCCAGCCAGAAGCCTGCAGACCGAGCGCTCAGAGAGCCCCGACATCGACGCGAGACGCGAGGTCAACGGGAAGCAGCTACCCTGCCGGTCCATGCAGACCGCGAGGGTGAGCAGCACCAGCCGGGTGGTTGGACTGTCGGGCCCCTGCTCGCTGGCTACCAGTCCGCGCCAGCGGAGCATGTAGGGTTGGGGGTTCGGAGTGGGAGGTGGCGGGTCGACCCGCACCGCCGCCATCACCGCTCCCCCCGGGTGTGACTTTCGTTGTGACCACCGACCGACGATCGCCGAAATCGGTCGATCTGGCAGGTGTGAGCGCTATCGCAATGTGGCGCCGTTGAGGCATGTAGCCGACCCCGCGAACGATGCGGATTTCGGCGCGATACAACGGCACGATCTACGAGGGCACCTCCAACATGCAGCTCAACACCATCGCGAAGTACATGCTGCGGTAAGTCGCCGACAGTTGCCGTGGACGAGTCGCTCATGCCGGCACCAGGTCTTCGGTCGCCCGCTCCAGCGCCTCATTCACGAAGTCGTTCATGCTTACGCCCGTGCTCGAGGCGGCGATCTGCCGGACCTGCCGAACCGCGCTGAGTCCGCCCCCCACGGGTCCTTTCCCGCCGCCCCTAATCCTCCAGCTTCCGCAGCAGGTGCAGCAGCCCCAACACGGGGTCCCGCACGTTGGCGGGATTCAGGATGTGGTGGTTGCGGTCGATGTGGTCCTGGACGAAATCCGCGGCGTCGCGCATCGAGACCACGGTGAAGTCCGCGCGCGGGCCAGTCTTTCCTCCGCCGAACGCTACCAGCCGGATGCGGCAGGGAATCTCCCGAACGCCGTGGCGCAGCCGCGCCATGCCCTGCTTTTGCAGCGCGTCGACCACGCCGTCGATTTCGTCTTCGGGGCAGCAGCCGAAGCGCGCCACGGCCGTGTACAGCACGTCGTCAGAGCGCAGCGCCTCGTTGATCGCCGGCTTGCCCTCCTTCACCTCGCCGATGATCAGGTCCATGCAGTCGTCGGCGATGTCCAGCGCGTCGTCCACCGCGAAGCGAATGTCGTCGGCCAGCCCCGGACGGCCGCGCGGCACGACGTTCTGGGCGCGGGGGAAACGCAGCGCGAGCACGTCCAGGTCGGTGATCTCGCGAAAACGCCCCTGTCCCTCGCCGCGCACGACTGACTGCTCGACGATGGTGAAGTAGCCGTTCAACTCCAGGTAGGCGCTCACCAGCGCGACAGCGGGATTCAAGGCACCTCGACCTCACCCGCGATGTCCCCGAACGGGGTCGCCCGATACATCAGCGCGGGGCCTTCCACCACCAGGTTCCAGACGATGCTCCCGCCCGGCGCTACTTCGTAGACCTCGATGGGCCCGCGCGACTCGCGGAATCCGTCCGAGGTGCCGAACGTCACCATGGTGTTGCCGTTCGCCATCCTGCGGGCGGCGCTGATGATGGAGGCGTAGTTGTCGTTCGGCGCCTGGAAGCTCCACACGGCGCGGGCGGAGTCGGCCGCAAAGTCGACCTCCAGCTCGAGCGCACGCGATACGGGGAAGCCGCTCGTCCCGCCGCCGCGGTTGTCGAAGACGAGCACCCTGTTCTCCGAGAGCCTGGACGCCGTGTGCTGGAAATTGAAGGTGCCCGCGGAATCGGTGAAAATGGTGGCGTTCTTGCCTCCGAGGCGCCACGCCAGGGCCGTGAAGTCGCTCGAGATGGCGATCACCTGATTGAGCCAGGGGCTGGACAGCAGGATGCCGCCGGCCGGCCCGACATTCAGGCTGTTGCCGTGGAGCCAGTCCGAGCGCGTGCTCCGAGAGGTCGTATCGGTGGAAGGCGACAGGAAATCGAAGCTGTTCCAGCGCTCCGCGAGCCCTCCCGTATCGGGATTCCACTCCCAGATGATCTCGCCGACCCAGGTGATCCCGTCCACCAGCTGCGGGTGCCGCGTCAAGAAATAGACGGTGTTCTGGGGCGTCGCGATGACGTCGTGGTGGATCGACTCGTTGTTGGCGCGAGCGAGCGTGGCCACGATGTCCCCGGCCGGCGTCACCTCGTTCAGCCCAGCGCCCGTGTCCAGGAACACGAAGTTCCCGTTGGCGCGACGCGTCCAGCTCCAGGAGCCGCCGGTGGTGGGATGATACCACACCACTCGGCCCTTGGAGTCGACCGCCGCGAATCCCTGGAAGGTGGGCTCCCTCAACTCGAGCATCACGAGCGGAGAGGTCGATTCGCCCGTGGACGTCAGAGTGACCGCCTGAAGGAAAGTCGGGAGCGTATCGGTGACGAAGGAGCCGGTCGCGGGATCGACCGTGACCGTGGCGTCATCGAACTCGAACGCCACCTCGTACTCGTAGGTCGCGTCCGGGAGCAGCCGGCCCACAAGCAGCTCGTGGCTCTGCCCCGGGTCGCTTCGCACTCGCAGGCGGGGTTCGCCCTCGGTCCAGTAATCCACGGTGACCGCGGCGGTGGGCGCGACATCGACCCTGAACCCCCGCGTCAGCGGGTTGAGGGTGCTCAACTGCTCGACCGACACGGTCGGACCGGGTGGCGGATCGGTGTCGTCGACCGGGGCGGTCGCATCGGAGCAAGCCGCGGCCAGGATCGCGAGGGCGACGTACAAGCCGGCCCTCCGCGCCGCCGAGCGCTGGGACACCGAGGAGGGGCTGGCGCGCTTCGGCCGCGCGCGATGCGGCGTGATTGCGGGATTCAACGACTTCTGTGTCCGGTCTCGGGGTATCCAACGCTGCGACGGATCCGAATGTGGGCCCGCGCCCGGGACCGATCAAATGGAGGGCACGCGAAAAGGGCGCCTCGACCTGGTCGAAGCGCCCTCTGCTATGAAGAAAGGTCGGGGCGGGGCCTCGCGCGGCCCGGGAGGGGGGGATGCCTTGCGGTTGCAAACACGAGCGCGGCAAGAACCCACACCCCGACCTGTCATTTCGGGCCGGCGTCCGAACTCCAACGCCGGTCTATCACAGCCTCCACGCCACCCAACTACGACTGCGTCCTACCACCACCCTTCCCCGCGTCTTCCGGCCCGGTGCCCGACACCGGCGCCTCCGCGCCGCCGAGCGCGGCACCCAGGATCACGCCCGCTACCATGAACGACAGGACCGAGATCGAGAGCATCACTACATCAGTCATCCACCCCACCCCATGCTTCGATCGACTCGGAGCCCCGATACGACAAGAGGCCGCCGACAAACTCGTTCCCCGAGTCGCTGGCGGCCCGGCTAGCTTGGCGGAAATCCGCTGTAGCTCCGTGGCTCTGCGTCACCGCCTTT
Organism: Gemmatimonadota bacterium; assembly: GCA_039715185.1. NCBI lineage: Bacteria > Pseudomonadati > Gemmatimonadota > Gemmatimonadota bacterium. The sequence goes on along the minus strand of JBDLIA010000020.1, from coordinate 4,257 downwards.
CGGCGGCTTTGCTCTTTGCAGCGCTTCGCGTTCCCCCGAGTGCACGGCTCGACGCGCGGACCGTTTCAATGGGCAACGCCCGCACCCGCCAGGGCAGTGTCCGCCGTCGAGGCGCCTAATCCGTTGACGGAAAACCACATAGCGCGCTTGTCGGGGGCACGGGAGGGGAATTGAGCCGGGGCACGTTGGGCGACATCTTTTTCGGGTCCCGCTACAAAGTGCCGAGCGCCGCGCATGTTTGAACCAGCCTCCCACATGAGGGTAGTCTGTGAGGGAGGATGTGGCAGGCGGGAAGCGGTGTCCTCACACACCCATCGTTCCACGGACGCACTCATGAGCACGACGCAAGCGCCACCGTTGCCGGAGGAAGGGACGAAGCGATCGGCTCCGGCCGAGGTGACCGAACGGGAGACGCGCGAGGTGGTAGAGTCCTCACGCGAGACCGAGTGGACCAAGCCCAGCTTCGCCAAGGAGTTGTTCCTCGGGCGGCTGCGCATGGACCTGATCCACCCGTACCCCAAGCCGGACCCGGAAGACGTCCGCAAGGCGCAGGCGTTCATGGAGCGCGTGCGCGACTTCCTGGACACGGTCGATGCCGAGCGCATAGAGCGTGAGGGGCGGGTGCCCGCCGAGGTCATCGAGGGGCTGCGCAAGATAGGCGCGTTCGGTATCAAGATACCCGAGGAGTACGGGGGGCTCGGGCTGTCCCAGCGGGCCTACGGTCGCGCCATTTCGCTGATCGGCAGCAAGTCCGGCGCGCTGGCGGTGCTGCTGTCGGCGCATCAGTCGATCGGGGTGCCGCAGCCCCTCAAGATGTTCGGCACTCCCGAGCAGAAGCAGGAGTACCTGCCGCGCATAGCCGCGGGTGAGATCTCGGCGTTCGCGCTGACCGAGCACGACGTGGGCTCGGACCCCGCGCGCATGCAGGCTAGCGCCGATCCCACCGAAGACGGCCAGGCCTACATCCTCAACGGCGAGAAGCTGTGGTGCACCAACGGCCCCATCGCAGACGTGATGGTGGTCATGGCTCGCACGCCCGCCAGGAAGCCCGGTGGACGGCGAGGGATCTCGGCGTTCATCGTGGAATCCTCCTGGGAGGGCGTGAAGACCGAGAGCCGGCTGGAGTTCATGGGCCTGCGCGGCATCGAGAACGGCGTGATCTCGTTCAAGGACGTGAGGGTGCCCAGGGAGAACCTGCTCTGGGGCGAGGGCAAGGGACTCAAGCTGGCGCTCATCACGCTCAACACTGGGCGACTCACCATCCCGGCGACGTGCTCCTCGGCGGGCAAATGGTGCCTCCAGGTGGTGCGGCGCTGGGCCGCCGAGCGCACGCAGTGGGGCGCGCCGATCGGCAAGCACGACGCCGTCGCGCAGCAGATCGCCGACATCGCCGCGCGCGCGTTCGCCATGGAAGCGGTCGCCGACCTGGCGGCCAGCCTCGCCGACGCCGGCGACTACGACATCCGGCTGGAGGCGGCGATCGCGAAGTTGTTCAACTCCGAGTGCGCCTTGCTGGTGGCCGACGAGACGATGCAGGTGCGCGGCGGCCGCGGTTACGAAACTGCGGCCTCCCTCGGGTCGCGGGGCGAGGCACCGATTCCCGTAGAGCAGGTCATGCGCGACCTGCGCATCAACACGATCTTCGAGGGGTCGAGCGAGATCATGCGCCTCTTCATCGCGCGCGAGGCTCTCGATCCGCACCTCCAGCGCGCGGGCTCCATGGTGCAGCCGGACAGCTCCCTGGGCGACAAGGCCAAGGACGCGGTCGGGCTGGGCGCGCACATGGCCAAGTGGCTGGCCGGCAACGTGGTCGGTTACGGCCGTTGGCCCAAGCACGGGGACTTCGGTCCGCTCGCGCGCCACATCCGCTGGGCGGATCGCGCGGCGAGCCGGTTGGCGCGCAACCTGGGCTACGCGATGGCGCGGTTCGGGCCCAAGCTGGAGCGCCGCCAGGCTGTGCTCGGGAGGGTCGTGGACATAGGCGCCGAGTTGTTCGCGGTGGCCGCGTCCTGCTCCTACGCTCTGCATCTGGACACCGAGCCGGCCCACGAGCTCGCCGACGCCTTCGCGAAGGGCGCGCGGCGGCGCGTCGAGGTGCTCTTCGACAGCCTCTTCGACAACGACGACGTGTCGAACTACAGGCTCGCGCAGAGGGTGCTCGAGGGACGCTACGAGTTCGTCGAAGAGGGCATCGTGGACGCCCCGCATGGAGACGCGGGCGCGTGAGCAGCGGATCGGACTCCGAACCGAAGCAGCCGAAGCACCTGATCGTAGTCGGCGACCGCATCCTCATCCGGCCGGAGAAGGGTGAGGAGAAGAGCAAGGTCGGACTGTACCTGCCCGCCAGCGCCGTGGACGCGCAGGCCGTGCGCGGTGGTACGGTGATGGCCACCGGGCCCGGAACACCCATCTCGCCCCCCACCGACCTGGACTCCGAACCGTGGCGCATCGCCAGCGGAGAAGCGCGTTACCTGCCCGTCCAGGCCGAGCGCGGCGACTACGCCATTTTCTTCCGCAAGGCCGCCGTCGAGATCACCTTCGAGGGGGATGCCTACCTGGTGGTCCCGCAGGCCGCCGTGCTCGTGCTGGTCCGCGAGAGCACGCACTCCGAGGATTGGTAGCCCCCGCGCCCGGACGCCTCGTCCGCGCCACCGCGGCGGGAGGTCGCTACCGCCTGCTCGCGCTCGACGGAGTGGAGGTGGTCGGGGAGATCCGGCGCAGGCAGGGGACCGACCCGGTCGCCACGGCCGCGGTGGGCCGCGTGGCGCTGGGGGCGCTCCTGCTCGGCGCGCTCCTGAAGGACGACGAGCACCTCGTTACCCTGCGGGTGAAGGGGTCCGGGCCGCTCGGCTCCCTGATCGCCAGCGCCACGCCCTCGGGCGACGTGCGCGCCCTGGTAGGCAATCCGCGGCCGGACATCGCCCAGGTGGCCGCCAGCGGCAAGCTCAACGTCGGGCAGGCTGTCGGCCTCCCGGGCAACCTCACCGTCACCCGCGACCTGGCCATGGGCGAGCCCTACGTCAGCACCGTGGAGCTCCGGTCGGGCGAAATAGGCGAGGATCTCGCCTACTACTTCGTGCTCAGCGAGCAAGTCCCTTCGGCGGTGGGCATCGGCGTCTTCGTAAGCGCCGACGGCGAGGTCCAGGCTGCCGGCGGCTACCTCGCGCAGCTCATGCCGGGAGCCGACGGCAGGGACGCCGCGCTGCTCGAAGAGGCCGTGTCCGCGCTTCCTCCACCCACGGAAATGCTGCTCGGGGGCGACGGTCCGGCGGACATCCTTCGGCGGCTGGCGGCGACTGACGGCTTCCGCGTTCAGGAGGAGCGCGCCGTGCGCTTCGCTTGCCCGTGCGGCCCCGAGCGCGCCGAGCGGGCGCTCGCGTTGCTCGGAACAGTCGAGATGCGCGCGGTCAAGGAAGTGCCGGACGTCCCGGGAGCCGAGCTGACGTGCGCCTTCTGCGGCGAGATCTATCGGATCTCTCCCGAACAGTTGGATCGCCTCATCGAGGACGCGCGAGCGTGAAGCTTGCCAGCCCGCTGGGGCTCGTACACATTTCGATCGCCGAGTCGTACTCTTCCCGGCCACAGCACCGATTCTATGCCACGTAAGCGGTCCAACAGGCCACGACGGCCCCGTGTGGGCTTATTCGAGGAACTCGAGCGCCTGGGCCGGCGCGCCAAGCTGCTCGCGCTGGCCGTTCCGCTCTTGGCGCTCGCCGGGTTCACGCTGGGTGACGCAACCAACAAGGCGCTCGCGTTGCCCATCTACGAGCCCGTAGACGAGTTCCAGCGCGTGGACGGCGGCGAAGTCGTCTCCCTCAGCGAGAAGATGGCCGCCCTCCGAGTGGAAGGAGAGGAGACCCACGACTTCGTACGCGTGTACCGCGAGCACGTGCAGCCGGTAGAGCAGGTGCTGCAGGTACGCGGGGTCCCGGCGGAGCGGGCCCGGCAGATCGCCTGGCCGCTGGTCGAATACTCCTACCGCAGCGAGCTCGACCCCGCGATGGTGCTGTCGATCCTGTGGCTCGAGAGCCGCGGCAAGCCGGCGGCGACCAGCTTCGTGGGCGCCCGCGGGCTCATGCAGGTCATGCCGACGCACCGGGGCCACTGGAACGGGTGCGACCCCGACGGGGATCTGTACGACATCGAAACCAACCTGTGCTACGGCACGCGCATTCTGTCCTGGTACATCCGCCGCTACGGCGGCAACGAGGAGCGCGCGCTGCTGGGCTACAACGGCTGCGTGAACGGGACCAACAC
>JBDLIA010000019.1 GCA_039715185.1 Gemmatimonadota bacterium | reverse complement strand
ACGCGCCGTAGCCGTCGCTACGGCAAGGAGTTCCAACGCCGCATCCGCGGGATGCAGCGCGGGCCGAATGCCTACGGGACTTCTGCAACGGTACACTAGCAGGTCGCTGAACAAGGGGAGTGCGGCCGCGAGCAGGGGGCTTGCGGGCGTCCAGGGCAGGAACGACGAGGAGGCATAGCCTAAGCTATGGCGACGAGGAGAGACGAACGCTGGATCCCGCAACCCCCCTGCTCCCTTCGGGTTGGGGCGGCACGGGGCCGTCTGATGTCGTTAGCGCTCCTCCCCGATACGCAGCGGTATCGCCTCGTCGCGCTGCCTTGCAGCCGACCCCGTGGCGCTCCCAACGCGGCTCGCTACCCTTTTTCAGCGACCTGTTAGGGCGATGGACGCAGAGCAGCGCTTTCTTCTCAGACTCGCCGGCGAGTTCTCCGTCAAGTCGCGTAGAACCCAGCAGCGCTTCCGCAGGCGCTTGCTGCGCAACCTGCGCGACGCCATGGAAGAGGCCGGCGGAACGTACGAAGTAGAGGATCGCTGGAGCCGGATCTTCGTGCGATCCACTTCACCGGACGCGGAGGCGCACCTGGGGCGGGTCTTCGGACTGGGGTCTCTGTCTCCCATCGCGCTCACCGTGCCCGCCGAATTGGACCGCATCGTAGAGGCCGGGGGGGAGCGATTCCGCGATGAGGTGCTCGGCCGTTCGTTCGCGGTGCGATCGCGCAGGTCCGGCACGCACCCCTTCCGCTCGAAAGACATCGAGATCGAGCTGGGCGCCGCGCTGGACGGGCCGGGACGGGTGGACCTGTCGAACCCCGACGTTACGGTCGGGGTCGAGGTCCGCGACGACGTGGCGCACCTCTTCTCGCGACGCACGCCCGGAGCGGGCGGTCTGCCGCTGGGCGTGGAGGGTCGGGCGCTGGCGCTCGTGTCCGGCGGCTACGACTCGGCGGTGGCCGCCTGGATGATGCTCAAGCGCGGGGTCGAGCTCGACTACGCCTTCTGCAACCTGGGCGGCGACGCCTACGAGCGGTCCGTGCTGGCGGTGATGAAGGTGCTCGCGGACCGGTGGAGTTATGGGTCCCGCCCTCGCATTCATCTGATCGATTTCGGGCCCGCGCTGGACGACCTGCGTGCGCACGCCGCGGAGCGGTACTGGCAGGTGCTGCTGAAGCGACTCATGTACCGCGCGGGGTCGATCGTCGCCGACCGGATCGGCGCCGAGGTGCTGGTGACCGGGGAGGCTGTGGGCCAGGTATCATCGCAGACGCTGACCAACCTGCGGGCCATCGAACCCGCCGCGTCGCTGCCCGTATTCCGCCCCTTGATCGGATTCGACAAGGAGGAGATCATCGCCCGCGCGCGCGTCATCGGCACCGATGAGCTGTCGGCGCGCGTCAAGGAGTACTGCGCCATCGCGCCCGGCAAACCGGTCACGGCGGCTTCGGTGGACGTGGTCGACGCGCAGGACGCGCTGCTCGACCCGGGCACGGTCGAGCGGGCCGTGGCCGAGCGACGCGTCCTGGACCTGCGTCGGCTGACCCCCACCGATCTGGTCGCGCCCTACCTCTTCACGAGCGAGGTGCCGGAGGGCGCCAGCATCCTGGACTGCCGCAGCGAGGGGGAGTACGAGGCCTGGCACTTGCCGGGCGCGCGCCTGGTCGATGACTGGGAGCTGGGCCGAACCTTCGGCGACCTGGACCGCGACGGCACCTACGTGCTGTACTGCGCGCAGGGAGTGCAGACCGCGCAGATCGCCGAGCGCATGCAGCGCGCCGGCTACGAGGCCTACTCCTTTCGCGGCGGCGCGAGCGCCCTGCGCCAGTGGGCGCAACGGCACGGCTCGGATTGAGCCCGGTGCCGGCGGTCAGCGAGGCGGCTGGCTAGCCTGAACCCACGATGCCGCGAAAAACGATGTCCACCTTTGCCCGCATGCGCTGGATGAGCGTGTCCAGGTCCAGCGGCGTGTACAGCCGCTCGACCAGCGTGGAGCTCCATACGGCGCCCAACACGCCGACCGCGCCCGCGACGTCCAGATCCGACCTGAGCTCGCCGCGGGTCACCGCGCCCTGGATGGCCGCGAAGTAGATGGTGGTGACGCGGGCGGCGAGCTCCTGATTCGCCTCCAGGACGCGGCGGTTGGAGAACACCTCCCTGAACAGCACGCGGAAGCGTTCGCCTTCGCGGTGGGCGGTGCGAAGCCCCATCTCGAACTGCTCCTCGAAGAACCGCCTGGCCGGGGTGTCCCGCGCTACCGCCTCCTCGAGCCGGTTCAACTCCCCTTCGAGGACGCCCCGGTAGTACGCAATCAGCACTCCTTCCTTGGTCTCGTAGTAGTTGAAGTAGGTCGCGCGAGAGACACCGGCGCGCTCGGCGATCGCGTCCACGGTCGTGCCGGCGAAGCCGTCCCGCTCGAACAGCTCCAGCGCCGCCTCCAGCAACGCCGCCCGGGTCTCGGCCTTCTTTTCCGCCCTTCGTCCGCCTGACTCCACTGCACCCCCTCGACAACACCCTTTTTTTATACTATAGTCTAAACTTAGACTGGAGTCTACTATATCGAGAAAGGATTCTCATATGTACTCCCTTGTACGGACCGTCGCGCTGTCGTCGCTCAAGTCCCTCATCCTCGCGGGGCTGGCGGCGGCTGCGTCCCACGTCCCCGCCCTTTCCCAGAGCAGCGCCCCCGTCGTGGAGCCGGGCAGCGGCGTCGCCACCGGCGCGAAGCTGGCGCCGTACGCGGCCCGATTCTCCTTGACTCGCGTGGGCCCCGGCGGCACGGAGACGCCGGCGGGCGCGTGGACCGACGAGGTGAAGCTCATGGGAAGCGGGGAACGGGCCGTCCTCTGGCGACGGGTCGAGCGCTTCGACGCGCAGGGCGTCTCCGAGCTCGTGCGCGTTCAGAGCGCCGATCTGGCTACGATGGCGCCGCTGCGGACCCACCAGGTCGGGCCGAACGGCACCGTCATCCATGTGGACTACGAAGCCGACTCGCTGCGCTCGGTCCTGATCCCTTCGCCGGACGGCGCGGCCCTGACCGCGCGGACCGAGGCCATGGCCGCCTTCGACCTGTCTCTGTACGCGGTGCTCCTGCGCTCGCTTCCGCTGGAGGACGGCTACACCGCGAGCGTGGCCATCGCGGCGATGGCGCCCGGCGGAGCGGTCCAGCTCGTGCAGGAGACCGTGCGCGTGACGGGACGCGAGCAGGTGTCGGCCGGCGGCATCACGGCGGACGCCTGGGTCGTGGAGACGAGCCTGATCCCGTGGAAGGTCTGGCTGTGGGATGACGCCCCCTACATCGCCCGCTTCGAGCAGCCCAATCCCGACGGCACCATCACGGTATCCACGCTGGTCGGGGAGTGACGCCGGCGCTGAATCGGCCCGGTCTCAGCGGGCGACCACCGCCAGCGTGTCGTTGTGCCAGGCGAGGAAGCGCCTGAGGTACGCGCCGATCTGGCCGGGGCCGGGAAACCCCACCGCGACGGTTTCCCGGTCCCGCTCCTCCTGGCTCAGCGGAGACGGCTCGGCGTAGGCCTGGAGATTGGCGTGGAAGCCGATGGTGAACGCATCCCAGTCCGCGCCCGCGTGCCGCACCCAGAGCAGGTTGTCGGGCCGTTGGATCCTGCGCAGATACTCGTTCTCCATGCCGCGCTGCTCGATGAGCGCGCCGCGCTCGCCCGGGAGCGCCACGAACATCTCGATGTGGAACAGGCCGGCGCCCTCGGCGCGCGCGCGCACGGTGTCGGCGTGGGGGCCCCAGGCCCAATGGTCCTCGGTCCAGCCGATCAGTTCGTCGAGCGGGTCGGTCGAGAGCGGCTGCGGCGCGGCCTCCGGGCCGGCCGTGCCCGGGACCGGAGACGAGCCGCGCACCAGCCGCAGGAAGTCGACGGGAGCCGCGCCCTCCAGGCCGGCCTCGAGCGCGTCGCTCGGCCCGAGCACCATGAGGTCCCAGCGGTCGCCCTGGGAGTGTCGCATGATCAGCGGCGAGGCCGGGTCGTCTTCCGGGAACCGTTCGCGCAGTACGCCGATCAGGTCCAGCAGCCGCCCCGGAGCCGCCTGCAGAAGCGTCACGCGGTAGAGCTGCGCGTCCTCCCGGCCGGCCTCCTGCGCCTGCAACCCCGGCGCCACCACGAGCAGCGCCGTCAGGATCCCGGCCGTCCGGTAGCCGTGAGACCCCATCGGTCTAAGCCGCCTTACGCTGCACGAAGTGGTACATGAAGGCGAAGAGAAGCGCGCCCAGGGCCGCTCCCAGCAACCCCCCGAAGCGCATGGGCGTCGCGTCGTGGTGGATGTATCCGGACAAGCCGAGCATGCCACCGATGAAGGCGCCGAATACGCCAAATACGAGCGTCAGGGCCGCCGCGGTGTCTCGGGTCGAGTACAGGACGCGGGCCAGGATGCCACCGACCAGGCCGATGGCCAACCAGACGATCAGGCCGACGAAGAACATCGCCATCCTCTGCGAAAAAAGCCGTTTGGATCCGCCAGCCATATAGGCGGATCGGCGACGGACCCGCAACCCGACCGTCTACGAGCCGTCTCTACGTGGGCGGGCGCCTCGCGCTCCTTCGCTCCCTCACACCGGCGCGTCGGCGGTGGCCTCCTCCGCCTCGGCGCGGGCGAGCGTAGCCGGGTCTACGCGGCGACGCAGCTGCGACACCGGCGGCAGGCCGAGCGCGAGTACGCCGGCCGCGCCGATCGCGACCACCCCCACCCAGTACGGCGTCGCTATGCCCGCGGACTGGAACAGCAGCCCCGCCCAGACGGGGCCGATGACCCGCCCGAGACCTCCGACGACCTGGCTACCGCCAAGCACGCTGCCCTGCGAGTGCTCGTCCGTGGCGCGCGACACCATGGTCGCGAGCGCCGGAAACAGCGTGCCGGCCCCCAGAGCCCACAGGGGCACGGCCAGAAGAAGCCAGCCCGGCCCGCTCATGAGAGGTACCGTCATCACTCCCAGGCCGAGGAATACGACGCCGAACCGCGCCGTGTTGGGCTCACCTATCCTGCCCACCATCCACCCCAGGATGCCCCCGCGCACTACCACGGTACACGCTCCGCTCAACGCCATCACGTAGCCGACCGCCTCACCGTCGAACGCGAACACCCTCTCGAGGTAGAGCGCCAGAACGCTAAAATGCGCGCTGAGCGAGGAGATAGTCAGGAAGTACACGCCCATCATTAGCGCGAGAGGGTAGCGCGTGAGGATCCCGAGCCAGCCGCGCCACGTCGCGGCCTCCCCCTGCGCGAAACCCGCCGCCACAGAACGCGGGCGGGATTCGGGCAGGAAGAAATACGCGGCGAGCGCGTTCACCGCGGTGAGGCCGGCGGCTATGAATCCCGGCGCCCCCAGTCCCCATATGCTGCTGAAGTATCCGCCGATGAAGGGCCCCAGCATCACCCCGAGTCCCGCCGCCGCCCCGATCCAGCCGAGACCCTGCGCGCGATCCTCCTCGGACGTGTTGTCGGCCGTGATGGCGTGCGCGATGGAAATGGTCCCGCCGGCGGCTCCCGCCGTCATGCGCGACGCGAACAGCAGCAGCAGGGTGTTGCTGAACCCGTAGAGAAGGTGCGACACGGAAGACGCCGCCAGCCCGAATATGAACAGCGTGCGCCGCCCGCGCCGATCGCTCATGCGGCCCCAGATGGGCGTAGCCAGCAGCTGCGTGGCCGCATAGGATGCTATGAGGAGGGTGACGACGAAGGGGCTCGCCCCGAATTCCTCCGCGTAGAACGGCAGCAGAGGAATGACGATCCCGAAGCCGATCATGTCCACCAGCACGGCGGACACGAGTATTAGGAGCGGCGGCACCCTGACGGCTGGCATTCACCTGGGGTTCGCGGGGCCTCGCGACGCTGCTAGTGAGGACTGCGCGTTCGAGGGCGCGCAAAGTTAGGACGCGGTTCACGACATCGCCACGATGTCCCATCCAGCCATGGCCCCGGGATAGCCGAACGTGCATCGTTCGGCACGTTTCCCTCGCCTACCGTGTGTCATGACCCGACTCGCCCGCATCGATCACCCGCCCACCACGCTCTTCGTCCGCGAGCGCCGACCTTCCCAAACAGACGCCTGGCCCGAGTCGGCGCCCTGGGGGACCGACTACGACCTCCTCGCCAGCCTCGGCCCTCTGCGCGATCTTGGCGACGGCGCGGCGACCGCGGTGCGTAGCGCCCTGGCGATCCAGTCGACCCTGGCGTGCGTCGCGCCACGCTGGCTCGAGGGCGCGGCGGTCGACCGCCCGCACGAACGGGCTGCACGGCGACTGGCGGCTTCGGCGGCCGGAGAGCTGCGTGGGATTGCGATACGGACGCTCCGGGCGGCGAGGGGCCTCGGACGGCTGGGCCCCGACCCGGCCTCGGCCGCAACCCTGTGCACGTGCCTGCGGGACCTGGCGCGGCTGGCGCCCGGCCCCGGCGGGACCGGGGCGTGCCACCGGCTCGGGTTCGCCGTCGCACGGCGTCACCGCTGTCCGGGCCACGCGGCGGCGGCGGCACGAGCCCTCGGGAAGCTCGCGGCGGCGGCGGGCGATCACGTAGCGGAGCAACGGTGGGAGCGGTGGGCAGACGCGTAGACGCCGTCGGATTCACGGCCGCAGAGCGCGCGGCCCTGGCGAAGACGTTGCACGCCGGAGACGTCCCGGCCTGCCCGCGGTGCGGCGACAAGGTCGCGCTGTCGCGGGTGCAGCGGCCGCCCGAAGTCGCCTACGTGCGCAGCAGGGTTCTGGCGGTGTGCCCTTCGTGCAAGCTGTCCGCGGCCGTCGACGTCCGCGATCCGCCTACAGCGGGCGGGCCACCATGATGCCGTCCTGCGTGCGAATGCGACCGACCCTGACGGCCAGAGGTACCTGGCTGATCTGAACGCTGTCGCCGACCAGAGGAGCGTGCATCAGGTGGATGCGGCCGTCGACCTCCACGGCGATCCCGGTGTGCGCCACGTCGAGGCCGGCCAGCGTGCTCGTCGCGGCGATCACGTCTCCCTCCTCGATCCCGCCCTCCGCGTCCTCGATAGCCGTCTCCGGCAGCTCGTGCCGGGGCGTGTCGCTCAGGCGCCGCTCGATCCGCCCTATGGCGTCGAGCGTGCCCGGGTCTTCCAGTTGCCAGTATGCCTTTGTGTGCCGCGTCATGAAGTGGATCGGCTCCGGGTCGCGATCCCCGCCCAACGTCCGGGTCCGGAGCTCGAGGATGCCCCGGCGCGCGTTGTCGGCCAGCCACTCGCTGAAGTAGTGCAGCCGGCTCGGATAATCGCCCCGCACCCCACCCCGATAGCGCAGGCGCTCCAGGACGCGCGCGAACTCCTCGAACGACGGCTCATCGGCGCGCGTGGCGTGCGCAAGGGCGAGCACGCTTTCAACGAACGTTACGCAGTCGAATTCGCGCAGGTTGACGACCAGGTTCTCCGGGCCCGGTGGGTCCAGGGTGCCCGGACGATAGGGCGCCCCCACGAAGCGCCTGCCGATGCGCGCTACCGCGCCGCCGATGGGCAGCGTGTCGATGCCCTCGGCCAGGACCCAGCGCAGCGTTTCTTCGAAGATCTCGCGGTCGCCGCGGAGCGCCGCGCCCTCCGGCCCGAGGGCCGAGACCGCCTCGTACCCGGCGCCGCGGTCAGCGGCCAGGAAGGCCACCCGGGCGTCCAGAGCGGGCGCAAGCCCCGAAACTTCGGCAGCGGCGTCGGGCACCGCGCTCGACGCGGCGTCGCTCTCGCTCTGCTCGGAGCCGCCGCAGGCCCACAGCGCGACCGCCGCGAACGCCGCGGCCGGTAGAAAGAGCCTCACGTCAGCGGTCCACCGCGAAGTTGTAGATTCCCTGCGTGCCGGCGGGGAACCGCACCAGCAGCGATGCCACGTCCCCGGGTCCGAGCGCGGAAGCGGCCGCGCGCAGCTCGGCGACCGTCGCGACGGCGCGTCCGTTCACGTCCACGATGACATGTCCCGGCATCAGTCCCGCCCTGGCCGCCCCGCTGAAGTCCTCGACCCGGCTCACCATCACCCCGCGGATCGCCTCGGCGTCCTCGTATTCGAAGCGCGCGAGGATGTCCGGGTCGAGCTCGATGGCGGTGAGGCTCAAGCGGGGAATCATGTCGCTCGACTCGTCGGCGGCCTGCCCCACATCCTGGGCCGCCGTCTCGGGGACGCGGGCGAACTCGCCCAGCACGAGCTCCACCTGGTGGCGCTCTTGGTCTCGCCAGATTCCCAGCGAAACGGCCTCGCCAGGGTGACGCTCCAGAAGCGCGATGATCAGCTCCGTGTTGTTGCCCACGGGCTGGCCGTCCACCTCCAGGATCACGTCCCGCGCGGCCAGGCCGGCGCGCGACGCGGGCGACCCATCCAGGACCATGGTCACCGCCGCGCCGGCCACCGAGCCGAGCCCGTACGCCTCCGCGTCGATCGCCGTGACCGCGGTAATCGTGACGCCCAGTTGCGGCCGGCGGACGTGGCCGTACTCAAGCAGGTCGTCCGTGACGCGCAACGCCAGGTCGATGGGGATGGCCATGCCGTAGCCCAGCCAGCGGGGCGCGCTGCCGTCCGTCTGGATGGCGGTGTTGATGCCGATCACCCGGCCCCGCAGGTCCACCAGCGGCCCGCCCGAGTTGCCCGGGTTGATGGCCGCGTCGGTCTGGATGAACGACTGTACGGCGGACTGCCCCCCGCCGAGGCTTCGGCCCAGGGCGCTGACGATCCCCGCGGTCACCGTGAAGTCCAGCCCCAGAGGGTTGCCCAGAGCGATCACCCACTCGCCGACCTGCAGATCCTCCGACTCACCCAGATCCGCCACGGAGAAGGTCGCCCCGGCGGTTTCAATTAGTCGCAAGAGGGCGACGTCCGTGGACGCATCCACCCCCACGACCTCCGCGCCGAAACGGCGCCCGTCCTGGAGCCGCACCTCCACCGAATGGGCGCCCCGGACGACGTGGTTGTTGGTGAGGATCAGGCCGCTCTCCTCGATCACGAAGCCCGTCCCCGTCGACACGGAAGGCCGCTCGGGCCGCTTCCAGGATTCGGGGCCCGAGCCCTCCGGAGCCCCCTTCTCCTCCGGCGCCTGCTCTTCTTCGGAACCGTCCTCGGACTCCTCCTCCGGAATGCCGAAGAAGCGCCGGAATTCCGGGCTGTCGAAGAACGGGTTGGATGGCAGCTGCCGATCCCCGAATTGCTCCCGCGCGATGTCTCTGGAGGTGGGGCGCCGTTCCGTCTCGATGTAGACGACCGCCGGCAGCGCGTGACCCGCCGCCGCGCGGAACGCCGCGGACAACCGAGCGGGCGTAACCGTGTCCACCACCGCAGGCGGCAGCTCGGTGCCGATCGGCTCGCGCGGCGGCTCCGGCGGCGTGAGTGGTATGCCGCCATCTCTAGCCTGGGCGGCGGCGCCACCCACCGCGGTCGCGATGATCGCAAAGGAGAGTAAAGTGGCGCGTGCCATCTGGGCGCGCAGCCCGCTCCAATAAGCCCTCATGAACATCCTCGGTCGGGTCGAATGGTTCGATACCGTTGCCATACAATACACCCGCCGCCGTGCGCTGTGGTTCCGCCTTCCCGCGCACGCGCCGCGGAGCACACGCGCCGGCAAGCGGCCTCCGTCCCCGGAACGGTCTTGCCTAGCCAGCCGTGACGGGGTAGGTGACGCCGGTGGCGTCGAGCGCGAGTTTGTCCGGCGCCGGCGGACCGTTACGAGTGACCCCGAACCCCGTGTGGCTTGAGCGACCCCAGCGCCATCATCGACTTCCGATCCGCCGACGAGCCCGGTCGGCTGATTTTCGGTGAGCCGCGTGAGCTGTTCGTCGCGGAGACCCCGGAGGACGTCACGAGCGCGCTGTCGGCGGCGGAGAACGCGGCCCTGCGGGGGCGCTGGGTCGTGGGGTTCGTGGCATACGAAGCGGCGCCCGCGTTCGACGCGCGGTTCAGGGTCCGAACGGGTTGTGAGGTTCCGCTCGCCTGGTTCGCGGCGTACGACCAACCGGAGCGCGCGGCGCCCCTCGGGCGCACGCCCGCATTCCCGCCGAGCGGTCCGGCCGAGATCCCCGCAGGCTGGGTCACGAGCGAGGACCGCGCGACGCACCGAGTGGCGGTGGAGACGATCCGCGAATTGATCGCGGCCGGAGATGTGTACCAGGTCAACCACACGCTCCGGCTGCGGCGGGCGTTCGCGGAGGATCCGCTCGCCTTCTACGAGACCCTGGCCTCGGTCGCCGCGGCGCCCTGCTCCGCCTACGTACGTCTTCCCGCCCACCACGTGCTGTCGGTCTCGCCCGAGCTCTTCTTTCGGCGGACCGGGGATCGCATCACGACCAGGCCCATGAAGGGCACGGCTCCGCGGGGTCGGTGGACGGACGAAGACGACGCGCTCGGGGCGGCGCTCGGCGCCTCGGAGAAGGACCGCGCCGAGAACCTCATGATCGTCGACTTGCTGCGCAACGATCTGGGGCGTGTCGCGGAATTCGGCAGCGTCGAGGTGAGCGACCTGTTTCGCGTGGAGGCGTTCCCCACGGTGCACCAGATGACCTCCACCGTGAGCGCCCGGTGCCGCCCGCGCACGTCGCTGGCGGACGTCTTCGCCGCGCTGTTCCCGTGCGGGTCCGTGACCGGCGCTCCCAAGATCGCCGCCACGGAGGTGATCGCCCGGCTGGAAGACTCACCCAGGCAGGCGTACTGCGGAGCGATCGGCCTGCTTCGCCCGGGCGGTGACTGTGCGTTCAGCGTGGCTATACGCACCGCGCTCGTGGACCAGCGCCGGGGCGAAATCAGCTACGGTGTAGGCGGCGGGGTTACCTGGGCTTCGACCGCTCGCGGAGAGTGGCAAGAGGCGCTGGGCAAGGCGGCGATACTCGGCGAGCTGGCCGCCGCGGATGACCTCATCGAAACGCTGAGGTTGGAGGACGGCCGGCCGCTCAGGTGGGCTCGACACAAAGCGCGGATGATTCGCTCCGCCGGCGTCCTGGGGCACGCCGCCAACCCGGAGGCTCTGGACGCGGCCGTGCGGGAGGCTTGCCAGGCTACCGGTGCGGGCAGCGCGCTGATCCGCGTACGGATGGCGCACGATGGGCGGGCGAGCGCGGCCGTCAGGGCCTTCGATCCCAAGGTCCCCCTGACCGCGGGGCTCGCGGCGGATCCCATCTGCTCGACGGACCCACGCCTGTTTCACAAGACCTCGGACCGGACGCTGTATGAGAGGGCGCGCGAGCGCCTCCCAGACCGCGGTGAAGTGCTGCTCTGGAACGAGCGTGGAGAGATCACGGAGTTCACCCGTGGCAACGTGGTCGTAGAGCTCGGAGGGACGCTGTTCACGCCGCCGATTAACGCTGGACTTCTCCCGGGGGTCTATCGAGACGAACTGGTGCGCTCCGGTCGGGTGGAGGAACGCCCGGTTCGCGTGGAGGATGTAGCGGCGGCGTCGGCGATCTGGTTCGTCAACAGCGCGCGCGAATGGGTGCCGGTAGGCTGGAACCCACGCGGCGCGGGCGGTGTTGCAAAAACCGGAGGCCCCGCCCCGGGAGAATGAACCCGGCGGCACACTTGGAAGGTGGTTCCGTGTCTCAGTCTCGTTCTCGGCGCAACGGGCGCCACGATCTCAAGGCCATCGTAGCGGGGGTTTCGGCCTCCATCCTGGCCCACCTCGCGCTGTTCGCTTTCGTCGGATTCGGAATTCCGGGCTCCTCCGACGATGACGAACGCGACAGAGTATCGGTGGCCGAGGACTGGGCCGCGCTCCAGATCGTCGAGATAGCGCAGGAGGCTCCGGCGCCCAGCCAATCCGCGTCCGCATCCCCCGCGAACGCGTCGGCTGGCGAGGCCACGGACGCGGGTGCCGGTGCGCCGGCCGCGGCGCCCGCACTCGGCGGCTCCGAGTCCGCCGCGCCGCCGGTGCTGGTCAGCTTCACGCAGCCCACTTCTTCGCCGCTTCTGCTCGCCAGCGCGGTCGTCGAGACGCCCGCAAGCCGCCGGGCCGCGTCCGCGCGCGCCGCGTCCTACACGCCGGGCGGCGTGCGGCAGGCCAAGCTGGGCTGGTCCGGCCAGGACGCGGAGAAAGCCAGCCGATCCGGCTACATCAGCGCCGTCCTGGGTGCCGGGCCGGGCGATGGCCACTGCCCGACGCCACCCGGCCGCGGCCCGATCTT
Source organism: Gemmatimonadota bacterium (assembly GCA_039715185.1). Lineage (NCBI taxonomy): Bacteria > Pseudomonadati > Gemmatimonadota > Gemmatimonadota bacterium. Next base: position 32,574 of record JBDLIA010000019.1, on the reverse strand, counting down.
CGGTCTCTAGTGTACCGTTGCCGAAGTCCGGTAGGCATTCGGCGCGCGCTGCATCCCGCGCCTCGGTGCACACGTTCCGCGCCGGCACACTCTAGGCCGGCGACCCGCGGCCCGCGGATTCCCTGAAAGCACCGCGCGTATCGGTCCTGCTCCCCGTCCATGACGGCGAGCGCACGTTGCCGCGCGCCATCGCCTCACTCCAGCGCCAGAGCTGCACCGACTTCGAGGTCGTAGCGGTCGACGACGGCTCCACGGACTCCACCGCCGACATCCTGCGCACCTGGGCCCGCGGGGACCCGCGGGTGCGAATCCAGTCGCAACCGCATGACGGCCTCGTCGCCGCGCTCGAACGGGGACGAGCGCTCGCTCGCGGGAGCTGGCTGGCGCGTATGGACGCAGACGACGAGGCGCATCCGGACCGACTGGCCGCGCAGCAGGAACTATCCAGGAGGCGGCCCGAACTGGCGCTGATCGGGTGCCACGTCGTGTACGCCTCGCACGGGCGCGTCACCGACGGCGCGCGCCGCTATCAGCGCTGGCTGAACGGCCTTCGCGGCGGCGCCGACATCCAACGCGATCTGTGGGTGGAATGCCCCATCGCCCACCCGACCTTCTTTCTGCGCGCGGACGCCGCGGCGGAGGTGGGCGGCTACCGGGATCGCGGCTGGCCCGAAGACTACGACTTGTTGCTGCGCATCTGGCGCAGCGGCGGCGCCATCGATGTCGTGCCGCGGGTGCTGCTGCGTTGGTGGGACAGCCCCCAACGGCTGTCTCGCACGTCTTCCTCGTATGCCCCCGAGGCCTTTCGACGCTGCAAGATCCACCACCTCCGGAAGAGCCTGCTGCGAGACCGGCCCAACGTGGTCGTGTGGGGTGCCGGCCCGACGGGAAAGGCGTTCGCTCGATCGCTAGCCGCGGCCGAGCTGCGCGTGCTGGCGTTCGTCGAGGTCGACCCTCGGAAGGTGGGCCAGACGATCCACGGGGCCTCCGTGGTGGCGCCGCCGGAGGCCGGCCGTTTCGCCGGGGCGCTGCACCTGGGAGCGGTGGCGCAGCCGGGCGGGCGCGAGCGGGTCCGCCTCGCCGCCCGCGCATGCGGCCTGAGCGAGGGCCGGGACTTCATCGCCGTCGCTTGAGCCCCCTCCACACAATCCTGACACGCGCACCGCAACCCTTGGCGGGGCGGGCGGATCTGAAGGACGAACAAGCTGTCGCGAGGCGGCGGCGGCGCCACCGAGCGGGGTTCGCGGGGGATTAGGTGAAACCCGATGTCCCCGCGCCCGTAGAGTTTCCAGCCGGGCGAAGACCCGGTCTCGAATATCCGAATGTTAGAGCCTGGAGATAGACATGATCGCCAAGACCGGCCTTCTGGCCATTACGATGATTTCGCTGGCCTCCGCGCCGGCCGCAGCCGTCGCCGCGCCGCCCCGGGTGGACAACGACAGGGCAGAAGAGTTGTACGACCGAGCCGTCAGCCTGCTCGATTCACAGCACCGCTGGGCAGAGGCGGCGAGCCTCCTCCGCCGTTCCGCGGAGAACCGCTCGCAGGACGACCCCGCGGCGTTCGAGACCATGCGTTTCGCAGGTCGCGTGTACGCCCAGGCGGGTGACTTCGGCAAGTCCCGCGAGACCTTGACGGACGCCGGCGACCTCGCCCTGGCGCGGGGCGCGTTGGTAGACGCGGCGCACGCCTACATCGAGGCCGCGCACGCGGCCATCGAGCAGGGCGACGCGACGCGGGCCAGGTCGCTCGCCGAAAGGGCGCAGCGGCTTTCCACCTCCCCGCTCCTCCCCGACACCGAGAGCGCGTCGATCGCGTCGCTCGTCGGGGCGCTGTAAGGCCGGACGTGGCGCGGGCGATGTGGTCGTCGCCCGCGAGTCAGGGGCGTTCTCGATAGATTGCGGCCTCGGTGGCCACGCCACCGGGGCCGCCTTGCGTGTGCGCCAGGAATGGCCACTGCTGCGATCGTTGACGTTGTTGGATCGTTTGCGTAACGTGGGCGCTTCGTGCGGCGGCCGAATCGCGAGCCTCCGCCCCGACAAGAGGATTTGATGAGCAAGCAGATCACCCTCCGTACGCCGCAGGCCATGGGCGCCGATCCGTTCCCGGGTGGGGACGCGTCGGCCGCGCCGGTGGTTGTGCCGTGGAGCCCGGCTTTGGGGTGATCTAGGAGCGCCGTTCCTTCTTGGGACGACGGCCCCTCGGCGCCTCGCCGGGGGGCCGTTTTCTTTTGGAGTCATCGAGGTAGGCATGTCGGATATAGGCGGTTCGCGGTCGGTAAAAGGGGCGCGTGGCTGGGCGCGGCTCGTGTGGGAGGCAGCCAGCGGCCGCACGGCGGACGCGACCAAGGGCCCTTTGGGAGAGGCCATCGTCCTGCTGGCCGTGCCCATGGTACTCGAGATGGTCATGGAGTCCGTGTTCGCGGTCGTGGACATCTTCTTCGTTTCGCGGCGGGGGGCGGACGCCATGACCGCGGTTGGCCTGACCGAGTCCATGATGACCCTCATCTACACCGTCGCGATCGGGCTGAGCATCGGCGTCACGGCGGTCGTAGCTCGCAGGACGGGCGAGGGCGACACGGAGGGGGCCGCTCGCGCGGCGGGTCAGGCCATCCTGCTGGGCGTGGCGATGTCCGCGCTGATCGCGGTCTTCGCCGCGCCGAACGCGCATCGGCTGCTGCGCTTGATGGGCGCCAGCGAGTCCGTGGTGGCCACGGGCGGTACGTACACCGGCATCATGTTCGGCGGCAACGCGGTAATCCTGCTGCTGTTCCTGATGAACGCGGCGTTCCGGGGCGCGGGTGACGCGGCCGTGGCGATGCGCGTGCTGTGGCTCGCCAACGCCATCAACATCGTGCTGGACCCGCTGCTGATATTCGGGATCGGTCCGTTCCCGGAGCTCGGCGTCACCGGCGCGGCGGTGGCGACCAACATCGGCCGTGGCACGGCGGTGCTGGTGCAGCTCTGGCTGCTCCTGAAGGGGATCGGCAAGATCCACGTGTACCGTCGGCACCTGCGCGTCGTGCCGGACGTAATGGGCCGCGTGCTCAAGCTGTCCGCGACCGGAACGCTGCAGACCTTCATCGGGACGGCGAGCTACGTGGGACTCGTGCGCATAGTCGCCGAGTTCGGCAGCGAAGCGGTCGCCGGCTACACGATCGCGATCCGGATCGTGCTATTCGCGCTGCTGCCGGCGTGGGGGTTGGCCAACGCCGCGGCCACGATGGTCGGCCAGTCGCTCGGCGCCCAGGACCCAGACCGCGCGGAACGGTCCGTGTGGATCGCCGGCCGCATGAACCTGGCGTTCCTGGGCACCGTGGGCGTGATCTTCGTGATCGCGGCTCCGCTGATCGTGGGGTGGTTCGGCGGCGAGGGTGACACCAGCGCGCACGCCGTCACGGCGCTGCGCATCATCAGCCTGGGCTTCGTGTTCTACTCCTACGGGATGGTGTTGACGAACTCGTTCAACGGCGCGGGCGATACGTGGACGCCGACGGTGATCAACCTGGTCTGCTTCTGGCTGTGGGAGATTCCGCTGGCGTGGTTCCTCGCCTTCCACACCGACCTCGGTCCGACCGGTGCGTTCGTGGCGATCACGGTGGCCTTCTCCACGCTGGCGGTGGTGAGCGCGGTGGTGTTCCGGCGCGGCCGCTGGAAGGCCGTGGTGGTGTGAGGCCCGGGCGCCGGCCTCCGTTTTGACGGCGGCCGGCGCTTCCGGTAGAGTCCAACCAACCGCCAGGGGTACCCCGGCAGCGCCCGCCTCACCCGCGGAGCTACCGGGGTTGAGACAGTCCCTTGGAACCTGATCCGGCTGACACCGGCGTAGGGAGAGCGGCGATGAGCGAATCGAAGCTGGAGCTACCGACCCTGGGGACCGAGAGCCCCGCCACCACGCGCCCGCCGACCGAGTCCTGGACCGGCGACTACGGCGAGGCGTTCCCCAACTCCATGAAGGTCTACGCGCAAGGCAGCCGCGGCGTGCGCGTCCCCTTTCGCGAGATCGAGCTGTCCGGCGGCGAGCCGCCGCTGCGTGTCTACGACTCGAGCGGGCCGCGAGAAGTAGACGTCCGGAAGGGACTGCCCGCGCTGCGCGAAGCCTGGATCCGCGCGCACCGTGGGATCGAGGCCACCGGCCGGACGCAGGCGATGTCCGGAGGCGCGAGCGTCGAGATGCCGACATCGCTGCTGCGCGACCCGCTGCGCGCTACCGGCGCGCCGGCCACGCAGATGCACTACGCGCGGCGCGGCGAAATCACCCCCGAGATGGAGTTCGTGGCACTGCGGGAGAACATGCCTCCAGATTTCGTTCGCGACGAGGTCGCCCGCGGACGCGCGATCATCCCGGCGAACATCAACCATCCGGAGATCGAGCCGATGATCATCGGCCGCGGGTTCCGCGTGAAGATCAACGCCAACATCGGCAACTCCGCGGTCAGCTCCTCCATCGAGGAGGAGGTGGAGAAGCTGCGCTGGGCCACGCTGTGGGGCGCGGACACCGTCATGGACCTGTCCACGGGGAAGCACATCCATGAGACGCGCCAGTGGATCCTGCGCAATTCGCCGGTGCCCATCGGCACAGTGCCGATCTACCAGGCCCTGGAGAAGGTCGGCGGCGTGCCCGAGGAGCTGACCTGGGAGGTCTACCGGGACACCCTGATCGAGCAGGCCGAGCAGGGCGTCGACTATTTCACCGTGCACGCCGGCGTGCTGCTCCGGTACGTGCCCCTCACCGCCGAGCGCGTCACCGGCATCGTCAGCCGCGGCGGCTCGATCATCGCCAAGTGGTGCCTGGCGCACCACCGCGAAAGCTTCCTGTACACGCGCTTCCGCGAGATCTGCGAGATCATGGCGGCCTACGACGTGTCCTTCTCCCTGGGCGATGGGCTACGCCCCGGCTCCATCGCGGACGCCAACGACGAGGCGCAGTTCGCGGAGTTGCGGACGCAGGGCGAGCTCACCCGCGTCGCCTGGGAGCACGACGTCCAGGTCATGAACGAGGGGCCGGGTCACGTCCCTATGCACCTCATCCAGGAAAACATGGACAAGCAGTTCGAGTGGTGCGACGAGGCGCCGTTCTACACGCTCGGGCCGCTCACCACGGACATCGCGCCCGGCTACGACCACATCACGAGCGCGATCGGCGCGGCGCAGATCGGCTGGTACGGCACCGCCATGTTGTGCTACGTGACCCCCAAGGAGCACCTGGGCCTGCCCGCTCGCGACGACGTGAAGGCCGGCGTGATCACCTACAAGATCGCCGCGCACGCGGCGGACCTGGCCAAGGGTCACCCGCACGCTCGAGCGTGGGACGACGCCATCAGCAAGGCTCGCTTCGAGTTCCGCTGGGAGGATCAGTTCAATCTGGCGCTGGATCCCGTCACCGCGCGCGCCTACCACGACCAGACGCTGCCCGCGCCGGGCGCCAAGGTGGCGCACTTCTGCTCCATGTGCGGCCCCAAGTTCTGCAGCATGAAGATCACGCAGGACATTCGTGATTTCGCGGCCGAGCAGGGGTTGGGCGCCGGCGACGCCGTCGCGGCCGGGCTGGAGAAGAAGGCGGAAGAATTCCGCGAGGGCGGGAGCGAGATCTACGTGGAGGAGGCCGCGACGCCGTAAATCCCACCCGGCGTTACGCCGAGGCGCTGCCGACGAGCGTTGGGCGCGACACCGGGCGACGACATGTCGAACGCCCCCTCAGCAGTCGTGTGCAGCCGCCGTCAAGCGCGCTTCCGAGACCTGAACCGCGCGGCGCGCCGCCGACCGGGCTGCGTTCCAGCCGCGCCAGTCACGATCGTCGTGCCCGCCGTAGGGCGCATCGCCCCATCGGTCGAGGAGGCTCCGCCCGAGTTCGCATTGCGCGGCCGGAGGCAGCTCGTCGACCCGCTGCAGGATCGCCGGTACGGCGTCCGCGGACAGGTGGCTCAGGAAAGCCACGTCGGCCTCGCGTGCGCCCGCCATGGCGCGATCGAGATTGGACCGGGCGGCCATGGCACCGGGGTTGATCAGCGCAAGGACGAACACCGCGGCGATCCCGGCGAGCACGGCAGCGGATGAGAACCGGCCGGGCCGGTCGCGTAACACCGTCACCGCGAACAGCACTAGAACCGCTGCCACCCACGCCATGACGACGGCGGCCGTGATGCGATCCACGGTCAGGCCGAACGCGTTCGTGTAGAGCATCAGGCGCTGGACCGCGGAGGCCAGGATCACCAGCGCGCAGCCGATGAGGACGGCGGCAAGCCATCGGAAGAGCCGCCGGGCCGAGCTGAGGGCGTCGCCCACCAGCAGCACGCCCACCGTGGCTAGGCCCACGACCATCAGCTCGAAGAATCCGCGGCGCGCGTAGTCGGCGACCGTGAGGCCGGAGGTCACTTCGATCACTTCGCGGCCGCCGAAAAGGTAGCCGAGCTGGAATCCGACGAACGTAAGGAACAGGGCCGCCAACGACCCGAGAACCACGGCGGTCTCGCCCGAACCCAACCGCGGGGGCGTGAAGCCGGTGAACGGGTTCGGCAGCCGCTTCGCCCGCACGCCGGAGAGCAGGCCCGCGGCGATCCAGCCGAAGCCGAAGATGACCGCCAGGTGCGCCAGCAGGTCTTCCAGCCATAACGCCGCGAACCTCTCGACGTACCGTTCGAAGCCCGCATCCGCGGCTGCGAAAAGCGCACCGAACAGCAGCAGCAGGGGGACGGCCAGGACCACCCCGCGAAGTACGGCCGCGATGCGACGCCGCGACGAGTCCGGGGGTGGCTGCGCGTCCACGGCGAGAGCGATCGTGCCAAGGGCCGCGCGCGCCGGCACGGCCGCGAAACCCACCACGTGGTCGACCGGCCGGGTCGTCCATAGCCGGACGCCGCCCGCGCGCAAGAGCACCATGGACGCGGAAGCGAGCATCACGAGCCACATGGCCGGGATCACGACGGGTGTATCCCGGAGCAGCAGAGCAGCGGCAGCCGCCGTCGAGACCGCGGACCAACCGCCGACGGCACCGGCCGAGGCCGGGTCCACCCGTCGCGCGACCGTAACGGCCGCGACTCCCAGGAAGAGTATCCATAAGGCGAACCCGGCACCCTCCGGGCCCGCCGGGAAGAGGCCGTCGGCCAGAAGGCCCAGCGCGGCCGCCAGCCCCAGCGCGAGGGGGGCGGTGGAGTCGGCCCCCTTCATGCCGCTCTCCGTCCTGATCCTGCTTTCGTCGATCATGGACCGAATGTTCACAGGGTACACGACTGCGTCAAGTACTTTGTGTTACGAAGTCACGCACTCCATGTCGACGGTCGGACCAGGGCTGACGACGATGACCGATTCGCTCGGCGTGCCTTACGTCGTCCGCCTCCACATCGAAAAAGGGCCCGGAGCCGAGTAGCAGGCAGCGCGATCCCTACTGACCCTGGGGCGCCCCCCACGCGTCGGGATCGTACAGCGCGGGGTTCAGTTCCGGCGTCGATCCAGAACTGCGGCGTGTCTCATCTCCCTCCGCGGCCCCCACCACCCAGGCGGGCCAGCGCCCGCCGCGCGGCTTCGTGCTCCGGGTCGAGTTCGACCGCTCGGCGGTATTCTGCCGCAGCCGTATGCGGATACCCTGCCGTCTCCAGCGCCCGGGCGAGGGAGAACGCAGCGGACGCCGACAGCGGGTAGTCGCGCGCGTTGACCTCCAGCAGACGGATGGCGGCGTCTACGCCATCCCCCATCTTGAGGATCTGAAAGCCGATCATCTCCACGCCCGCCCGCCTATCCACCTCCGGATAGCCGCGCCGAAACTCGCGGTAGCTCCAGAGCACGGCGTCCGGGTCCGTGCGGCCTGCGAATATTGCCTCCAGCACCTTCTGGAGCGGTGTACGCTCGGGATCCGGGGGACTGAAGTGCGACAGGGGTAGCTCGACGTTCGCTTCGATCCGGCCCCACTGCATCTGGTTGAGGGTACGGCCCGTCTGTATCTCGCTCTCACGGAAGCGGTGCGGGAAGAGCACACCCGCTACCTCCCGGTAGTCCTCCATCCGGGCTTCGGTGGCGACGGCGGCTCCGAACGCGTGGACCGGCGCGGCGTAGCGCTCCGCGACGATCAGATACGACTCCCGATCGATGAAGTAGTCGCGCCGGAATCCGTCCAGGGTGGTGAGCGTCAGGCGGTATGCGGGGCGCCCCTCGACCTCCGCGACGGGTCCGAGCACGACCGTGGACCCCTTCGCGCGATAGTCGATCAGCCGACCTTCGAAATCCGCTCCGCGCCGGGTCGCCCCGGAGGCGGCCCCCACGGTCCGGATGGCGATCCCGGGATTCCCGTACCACTCCCAACTCCCGCCGTCGTAGCCCTCCAGGAAACCGGACGCGTTCGAAGGATCTCCGACCACGCGGTAGTAGGGCCGGCGAAACGCCATGCGCGAGTTGCCGCCGCCGACGAAATCGCCCTCCCGGTATTGTCCCTTCGAATAGACGAGCGTGCGGATCGCCCGGATGGCTTCGATCCCGCCTCGGGCCTCGATGTGTCGGTCGACGATGGTGTCGACGTCGGGCTGCGCGGGGGACTGAGCCGGCGCTGGCCCGGCCAGCAGAAGCACCGCGAGCAGGGCCGCCGCGTGCGCCGTGGCGCTCGTGCGATCGTTTTTCATGCACCCTGCGATGCCGTCGGGCGGCGTACGGTTTGAACTCAGCCTGCCGGCGGTCCCCACGCCTCGGGGTCGTACAGCGCCGGGTCGAGGTCCGGGTTCGCCTCGACGTCGAAGTACTCCTCCCGCAAGGTCTCGCGCCCGTCGGTGAGGAAGACGACGGTGGGGGCTATCCAGCCGCCGGCCAGCGGCTCGTAGTCGTCGAAGCGGATGTCGGAGATGCCCGCGCCGTTCGGAGACGGCTGGATCAGCCGGGTGAAGAGCAGTCGCTCGGCGTCGATCCAGAACTGAGGGGTCGTGAGATCGCCCTCCGCCGCCCCAACCACCCAGGCGGGCCGCCCCTGCCAGGTGTCCGACCTCAGCACGGACAGGTCGAAGCCTATGCCGCCGAGAATCTCCAGCGTGACCTCGGGCTCCTGCGCGTAGACGTCGAAGCCGAGCACGAGCAGCGCGTTTCGCTGATCGCGCACGACCGCCAGCGCTCCGTTCCGGAACACGTACGTGCTGTCGCCCCGGAAGATCGCGCCGCTGCCGTTGTATCCGTCGGTCAGGTCGATGCGGAGCTGGCCGGGCAGCGTCATGTACTCAGTCCATACCTCGTCCGGCGGCGGCTCGCCTTCGGGCGGGGTGCGGATGACGGTCTGCTTGAAGAAGAGCGTGCGATACCAAGAGTCGGCGTAGCGATCGTGCATGGCGCGCACGAGCTGCTCGGCTGATTCGATGGCGGCGGCCTCCGCGCCGCCGGAGTTGTCGGTGAGGTCGGGCGCCGGCTCCTGCGCCGAAGCGGCGCAACCGGTGCCGGCGAGGAGGAGGAGCAGCGCCGCCGTTGTCGTGCGTTTTTGCGTCATGCTAGGTTCCGCGTTCGAGGAGTCGGTTGTGTAGGACACGCCCGCCCACCGGTCGGTTGTCCGTGCGATCAACAACGAGCGAGACCGCATGACGCAGCGCCTGCGAACCCTCCCCCCCAAGCGACGGTGAGTCGGGCGCATCGCCACGCCGCTCTACTGCGACTGATCCGGACCCGCAGCGTGACTTCCCAGGAAGCGCTGCGCGACCTACTCGCCGAGCGCGGCTTCGAGGTGACCCAGACGACGCTCTCGCGGGACCTGCGCGAGCTTGGCGTAGCCAAGGTCCCGCTTCCCGAGGGCGGGTCCACCTACCAGGCGTCACCCGGCCGTGGCGACCCCAAGCCCACCCTGGAGCGGCTGCTGCCCGCGCTCTTCACAGGCGTGGATGGCGTCGGCAACCTGGTCGTCATCAAGACGCTGACGGGAGGAGCGCAGCCCGTCGCGGTGGCGCTCGACCGGCAGGGCTGGAAGGAGCTGCTGGGAACGATCTCGGGGGACGACACCATTCTTCTCATCCTGAGGGATGCCCGCAAACGCAAGTCGATCGAAAGACGAATCCGGCAACTGGCCGGAATCGAGGACTGACCGGGAGGCCCCATGCATCGCAACGCGCCGCTGATCTTCATCGCCACTTTCGCCACCGCCCTGTGTACGCCGGCCTGGACCAGCGGGCAGGCGCCGGACGCGGACACACGGGCCGCGACCGCGGATCACGAGCCCGCGACCGCGCGCGCCAACGCCTTTCCGTTGACCATCCGCAGCATCATGCGCGGCACGGAGTTGATCGGAAGATCGCCCTCCCGGGTGCGTTGGTCGGACGATGGCCAGTGGATCTACTTCTCGTGGCTCCCGGGCGGGGCGGCCTGGCACGAGGAGTCGGCGACCTACCGCGTCCCCGCCGCGGGAGGCGAGCCCGAGCGGTTGGACGACGCGGCGGCCGACACGCTCGGCGCCTCGCTCGCAGGAGGCGACCTCTCTCCGGATGGATCGCTGCGGGTCACCAGCGTCGATGGCGACCTGTACCTGCTGGACCGCGCCACGGGCGACGCGCGACGCCTCACCAACACCTCGGACGCCGAAGCCAACGCGACCTTCAGCGCCGACGGACGCACGGTGTTGTTCCGCACCGACGACAACGTCTTCGCGCTTGGCGTAGACGGCGCCCCTCTGTGGCAGGTGACCGACGTGCGCACCGGGGAGGCGCCCGAGGATCCGGAGGAGGCCGAAGGGCACAAGGCGTTCCTCGAGGAGCAGCAGGAGGAGCTGTTCGAGCACGTGCGCGTGGAAGGACTGCGCGAAGAGCGCGACGACGCTCGGGAGGAGCGCGACGAGGCCCGCCGCGCCCAACCGGCCTACCTGGGCCGTGGCAACCGTCTCGGCGGCGTCACCGCCGACCCGACCGCGACCTGGGCGATCGTGGCCTCGCAGAAGCCGGCCGAAGACGCGGAGCGGACGCACGTGCCGCTGTGGATCACCGACACGGGTTACACCGAGGACCGCCAGGTGCGCGCCAAGGTGGGCGACGAACAGAGCGCCACGCGTCTGGCGCTGCTGGAAACCGCGACCGGCCGGATCGCGTGGCTCGATCTGAGCGGCGGCGAGTCGCCAGGCGACGAGGTCCAGGTAGAGTGGGAGAGCGAGGGCGAAGACGCGGACGCCGGCGAGGACGAAGAAGGAGAAGGCGAGAGCGCGACGCCCGCCGGCGGCGAAGCCGGCGCGCGGCGCGGCGGCGGCGCCGACAACGGGGACGCCCCGGCTCTGGCCGCGGCGAGGCTGGTGGAGTGGCACGAGAGCGGCAGCCACGCGCTCCTGGTGGCGATCGACTTCGACTACAAGACCTGGAGGCTCTACTCGCTCGACCCCGTCGCGGGCACGCTCACCCTGCTGGATGCGCACGAGGACGAAGCCTGGGTGGGCGGACCGTGCTTCGGCTTCGGTGGCCCGTGCGCCGGCTGGCTGCCCGCGCGCGCCGGCTCCGAGCCGCGCGCCTACTACGTCAGCGAGGAGACCGGGTACGCGCACGTCTACGCCGTCGACGCCGACGGCTCGGACAGGCGCACCCTGACCTCGGGCGAATGGGAGGTCGACCGGCTGGAGATTCCGGAGTCGTGGGACGGTTTCCTGCTGCACACGAGCGAGGCGTCGCCCTTCGACCGGCACCCCTGGCGGATGGGCTGGGACGGCTCAGACCGCACGCGGCTGGTCGACGGCAGCGGCGCGTACGACGCGACGCCGTCTCCCGACGGGACCACGCTGGCGGTCGTCCACTCCTCCGCGAATGCTCCACCGGAACTGTACGTGACCTCGGCTTCGCCCGGATCGCCTCGGACAAGGCTGACGTCCACGCCCACCGAGGAGTGGGCCGGCTTCCCCTGGATCCAGCCTGAAATCGTCAGGGTCCCCGCGCGCGACGGGGTGGGCGTGCCGGCGCGCGTCTATCGTCCCAGTGACGTGGGCGCCGAGCCGAACGGCGCCGGCGTGGTTTTCGTGCACGGCGCGGGCTACCTGCACAACGTCCACAACTGGTGGTCGGGCTATTTCCGCGAATACATGTTCCACCACTTCCTCGCCGCCAACGGCTACACCGTCCTGGACATCGACTACCGCGGCTCGCGCGGGTACGGCCGCGACTGGCGGACCGCGATCTACCGACACATGGGCGGCTGGGACCTGTCGGACCAGGTGGACGGCGCGCGCTACCTGGCGGAGACCGAGGGCGTGGACGCGAGCAGGATCGGCGTCTACGGGGGCTCCTACGGGGGCTTCATCACGCTGATGGCGCTGTTTACCGAGCCGGACGTCTTCCAGGCGGGGGCCGCGCTGCGTTCGGTCACCGACTGGGCGCACTACAACCACTGGTACACGAGCCGGATCCTGAACCTGCCCGACGGGGACGAGGAGGCCTACCGGCAGTCCTCACCGATCTACTTCGCCGAGGGGCTCGAAGGCGATCTGCTCATCGCGCACGGCATGTACGACACCAACGTCCACTTCTCCGACGTCGTGCGGCTCGCCCAGCGCCTCATCGAGCTCGGCAAAGAGGACTGGGAGATGGCGCTCTACCCGGTCGAGAACCACGGCTTCGTGGAGCCGACCTCGTGGACCGATGAGTACCGCCGCATCTACGAGCTGTTCGAGCGCTCGATCGGAGGCGAATAGGCTGGACGCAAAAGGCCGCGACCGGGGGTTGGAGGTCACCCGCGTCGCGACCTGGCTGGGGTTGTTGTGGGCGGTCGGCCTGATCGCCCACCACAGCCGCGGGAGCTTCGGGATCCTGGCGTATCTGGTGCTGGTCTACGGCGGCCTCGGTCTCGCGCTCTTGTGGCTGGTGGGGCTGACCCTGGCCCGTTTCCGCCTGGGCGCGGTCAGATACTGGCTGATCGTGCCGCTAAGCGTGGCGGCCGTAGCGCTCCTCCCGCTGGCGCGGTTGCCGCTGGCCAATCCGCTGTTTCGACTCCGCTTCGAGCTTAGCCGCGACGCCTTCGCGGCGGCCGCCGAGGCCCACCGGGCCGACCCGGACCTCTCGACCGTCGGCCGAGTCGGTTGGCTGCGCGTGGAATCCTCGGAGGCATTCCGCGGCCAGGTACGATTCGTGTTCGGGCCCTGCGGAGTGGTCGACGCGTGCGGCGTGGTCCACGCACCCGAGGGACCCCCCGAGCGGATGTTCGAGGACCGGTTCCATCCCCTGGGCGATGGCTGGTACTACCTCTACCAGGGCTTCTGACCGGGCGGCTACTGCGCAAGAACTCTGTTGACACGTAGGTAGGCGGCGGCTATTTATGCCGGACGATGCATAAACAGTCGTTATTGGTCGCCGTGCTCGGAGCCACGGGCTACGCGGGCCGCGAGGTCGTCCGGATCCTCGCGGGCCATCCGTACGTGCGCCTGGCGGCCGCCACGTCGGAGGGAGAGGCGGGGGCCTCCCTGGCGTCGGTCGTCCGGGACGCGCCGGATCTCCCGCTGACCTCGCTGACCGACACCGATCTGTCGGCGTGCGACGCGGTGCTGGCGTGCCTCCCGCACGGCCGCGTCGGGGATTGGCTGGGCTCTTTGGGCCCCGGGCTCGCCGTGGATCTGTCGGCCGACCTCAGGCTCCCCACCCACAGGGAGCGCTTCGCCAACCTCACCGCGCGCCGCCGACGCGAGCAGTGGCGCGCCGTCGCGGACGGTGGCGGAGGGCTCCCCTGCCCCGCCGCCCAGGCGACGGCGGCCGCCCCGAGCACCGGGGCGGCCGCTTTCGCTTATGGGCTGACCGAGCTGCACCGCGACGCGATCCGGGACGCCAGCGTCGTCGCCAACCCGGGCTGCTATCCAACGGCGGTGCTGCTGGGCCTCGCGCCCTTCATCCGGCGCGACCTGATCGGCGGATCGGTCATCGCCAACGCGGCGTCGGGCGTAACCGGAGCCGGGCGCACCGCGGCCCGCCACCTCCTCTTCGCCGAGGTGGCCGGGGACTTCCGCCCGTACGGCGTCGGCAACGCGCACCGCCACCAGCCGGAGATGCGCCACTTCGCGTCTGCGCTCGGCACGGGAGACGTCGAAATAGTGTTCACGCCCCACCTGTTGCCCGTCGGGCGGGGCATCCTCGCGTCGCTGCACGTGCCGCTGGCGGCGCACCTGGATGCCGCGGACGCCGCGGCGCTCCTGATGGCCGACTACGGCGAGGAGCCGTTCGTCGACGTGTTGCGCGACCGTCCTCCGTCTCTGCGGGACGTGGTCGGCACCAACCGGGCCGCGCTGGGCCTGGCCGAGGTCGGCGGGGTCGAGCGGCCCGCGCTGCAGGTCTTCGTCGCCATCGACAATCTGCTCAAGGGCGCCGCCGGCCAGGCCGTTCAGAACCTCAACCTCATGTGCGGGTGGCCCGAGACCGCGGGCCTCGAGACCAGGGTGGGGTCGTGGGCCTGACCGCGAACGCAGGCTCCTCTCCGGGTCCGAGGCGGCTCACCGTGGTCAAGGTCGGCGGACGCCTCGTCGAGGATGTCGCGGCGGCGCGCGGCTTCGCGCGCGCGCTGTCCGAGGCTGGTGCCCGGGAGGCGGAGGATACGACGTCGGCGGGCGCGACTTTCGTGGTGGTGCACGGCGGGGGCTCGGAGATCAGCGCCCTCGGGCGCCGGCTGGGCGTCGAGCCGACCTTCCACGAAGGCCAGCGGGTCACCGACCGGGCCACCATGCGGCTCGTGTCCATGACCCTCTCCGGGGAGGTCAACAAGCGCATCGTGCGCGCGCTCACGGCCACCGCCGTGGCCGCGGTCGGCTTGAGCGGGGAGGACGGGGCGTCCGTCCAGGCGACCCCGCGTCGGGGCGGCGAGCTCGGGCGCGTGGGAGACGTCGCGTGCGTACGGCCCCGACTCCTGCGCGCGCTCCTGACCGCCGGTTTCGTACCCGTGCTGTCGCCCGTCTCGGGGAGCGGGGATGGCGAACCGCTCAACGTCAACGCGGACGCCGTGGCCGCCGCCGTGGCAACGGCGCTGGGAGCGGCCCGCCTCCTGTTCCTGAGCGACGTCCCCTTCGTCCGCGACGGCGCGGGCAGGGCGGTCGCCACGCTCGACGAGGCCGGAGCGAAGACACTCGTGTCCGAAGGCACCGTGGCAGGCGGCATGATCCCCAAGCTGACCACGGCGGCGAAGGCCGCGTCGGGGGGGATACCGGACGTGCGGATCGGCGGCCTGACCGCGCTCGGCGGCGGAGGCACTCGGATCGTGGGCGGCGCACCCCCTACGTCCTGCGCGGACCGTCCGGCCTCGGCCGCCGGCGGTGGGGTGGGTACCCCGAGCTTGGAGGTGCTCGCGTGAACCCCACCGCCCCCGCGTCGCCCCTCCTCGGCGTGTACCGGCAGCCGGCCCAGACCTTCGTGTCGGGTCGGGGGAGCCGCATCGTGGACGACGCCGGTCGGGAGTACCTGGACTTCACCGCGGGCATCGCGGTCAACGCGCTCGGGCACGGCGACCCCGGCGTGGCGGAGGCGGTGCGCGCCGCGCTGGACCTGGGCCTCATCCACACCTCCAACCTGTACCGCACGCGACCCGCCGAAGAACTCGCGGCGTGGCTGGTGGAGCACTCCTTCGGCGACCGCGTGTTCTTCTGCAACTCGGGCGCCGAGTCGGTGGAGGGAGCGCTCAAGTTCGCGCGTCGCTGGGCCACCTCCACGGGGGCGCTCGCGAAGACCGACATAGTAGCCTTCTCCGGCGGCTTCCACGGACGCACGCTGGGAGCCCTGTCGGCGACCGACCGTCCGGCCTACCAGGCGCCCTTCGCCCCGCTCGTGCCGGGCGTCCGGATCGTCGATCCGCTGGATGAAAAAGCCGTAGGGGATGCCATCGAGCGGGAGCGCACGGCGGCCGTAATCGTCGAGCCGATCCAGGCGGAGGGGGGGGTGCGCCCGCTGGCCGAAGGCTTCCTCCAGACCCTGCGGGACCTGTGCGACGCCGCCGGCGCGGTGCTGATCTTCGACGAGGTCCAGACCGGCCTGGGCCGCACCGGGCGCCTGTGGGCGCACCAGTGGACGGACGTAGAGCCGGACCTCATGACGATAGCCAAGCCGCTGGCCGGCGGGCTGCCCATGGGCGCCGTCGTCCTGCGCGAGCACATCGCGGCGGCGATCCGGCCCGGCGACCACGCGACCACCTTCGGCGGCGGGCCACTGGTCGCCTCGGCCGCTCTCGAGGTGTGCGCCCGAATCGCATCCCCCGGGTTCCTGGAGGCCGTGCGCGCCGGCGAGGAGTTTCTGCGGCAGCGCTTCCGGGGCCTCGTGGGCCGGGGCGCGGTCGTGGACGCCCGCGGCAGGGGGCTGCTGTGGGGACTCGAGCTCCCCGGCGCCGCCGCTCCGGTCGTGGAGGCGGCGCGCGACGCCGGCCTGCTGTTGTGCCTCGCCGGCCCGAGCGTGGTGCGCCTCCTGCCCCCGCTCAACGTCTCGCGCGCCGACCTCATCGCCGGCTGCGAAATCCTCGAGGGGGCGCTCTGATGCTCGTGCAGATCGCCCAGCGAATGCAGGCCGCCCCGACCGGGGGCACCGCGCCCGTCGACGCCACGCTGGTAGGCACCAGGCCGGCCTCCTTTGGCGACATCCCGGACATGGCATCGCTCATCAACCGCTACGCCGCGCTGGGACTGATGCTCCCCAAGACCCCGGCGCACCTCTACCGCACGGTGCGCGAGTTCATCGTCGCGGAGAGCGACCAGGGCGTGCTGGGGTGCGGGGCCCTGCGCATCTACGAGCCGGACCTGGCCGAGGTCTGCTCACTCGCGGTGTCCGACGCGGCTCGCGGCCTGGGCGTAGGGCGACGCCTCGTCGCAGCCCTGCACGCCGAGGCCGCGCGCCTCGGCATCGGCCGGACCTTCGCGCTCACGCTCGAGCCCGGCTTCTTCCACCGACTCGGCTACCACACGATCGAGCGGGCGGTGCTGCCGCAGAAGATCGACGTCGACTGCGCGGGCTGCCCGAAGAGGGACGCCTGCGACGAAATCGCCGTGCTGCGCCTGGCTCCGGCGCCTACCTCGGAGAGCATCCAGTGAATGAATCCAACACCGTCGTACTCGCCTACTCGGGGGGGCTGGACACCTCCATCGTGGTGCCGTGGATCAAGGAGAACTACGGCCTCGACGTGGTGTGCTTCGCCGCCGACCTGGGGCAGGCCGAAGAGCTCGACGGCCTCGAGGCCAAGGCGCTCGCATCCGGCGCCAGCGCGTGCTACGTGGAGGACCTGCGCGAGGAGTTTCTGACGGACTTCGTCTGGCCCACGGTGCGCGCCGGCGCCGTGTACGGCCGGAAGTACCTGCTGGGCACGTCCATGGCGCGGCCCATCATCGCCCGCAAGCAGGTGGAGCTGGCGAGGCGCCTGGGGGCCGGCTGGCTCGCGCACGGCTGCACCGGCAAGGGCAACGATCAGGTGCGGTTCGAGCTGACCTACGCCGCGCTCGCGCCGGACCTGGGCGTCATCGCGCCGTGGCGGGAGTGGGACATCCGTTCCCGGGAGGACGCCCTCTCATACGCCGCCAGCCGGCGCATTCCGGTGAGCGCCACGCACGAGAAGATCTACTCGCGCGACCGGAATCTGTGGCACGTGTCGCACGAGGGTGGGCCCCTGGAGGACCCCGCGTGGAGCCCGACCGAGGACGTCTTCCTGCTGACCCGCGCGGCCGCGTCCGCCCCGGAAGCACCGGCCGAGGTCTCGATAGACTTCGAGGCCGGCATCGCCGTCGCGGTCGATGGGCGGCGGCTGGCGCCGGTGGCGCTGCTGGAGCGGCTCAACGAGCTGGCCGGGCTGCACGGCGTCGGTCGCATCGACATCGTGGAAGACCGGCTCGTGGGGATGAAGTCGCGCGGCATCTACGAAACGCCCGGAGGCACGCTGCTCTACGCCGCGCACTCCGATCTCGAACAACTCGTGCTGGACCGGCGCACGCTGGAGCTGAAGGACGAGCTGGCGCACCGCTACGCGTCCCTCGTCTACGAGGGGCGTTGGTGGGGGCTCGAGCGCGAGGCGCTGGACGCGCTCGTCGCCAGGACCCAGGAGCGGGTGAGCGGCAGCGTGAAACTGCGCCTGTACAAGGGCACCTGCTCGGTGACCGGCCGCTCCTCGCCGAACAGCGCCTACGACGAGCGCTTCGTCACGTTCGGCGAGGATGAGGTCTACGACCAGGCGGACGCCGGCGGCTTCATCCGGCTGTTCGGGCTGCCCATGCGCGTGGAGGCTCTGCGGCGCCGGTCCGCGCTCGACGCCGACGCACACGTGGCGGAGGTCGCCCGCCACTCGGAGGTCGCCCGCCACTCGGAGGCGACCCCGCTCGGCCCGGCGGCCGAGTCGGAGGCGCCCTTCCGGCCGAGTCGGCCGCGAGCGGCGTCGGCGGGGGCCGCGAGATGAGCGCCCGCCCGGGCGCCGGCGGTACGGGGTCGGCCACCCCGGAACCTGCGCGGGTGGACACGACGCACCGCATGTGGGGCGGCCGGTTCTCCGAGGGCCCCGCGCCAGAGCTGGACCGGCTGAACCGGTCGCTGCCGGTCGACCGCCGGCTCTGGCGCGAAGACCTGCGCGCGAGCCAGGCGTGGGTCACGGCGCTCGCCAAGGCGGGCGCGCTCAGCGAGCCGGAGGCGCGCAGCCTGCGCGGCGGACTCGCCGCCGTGAGGAGCCGACTGGGCGCCTGGTCCGAGCACGATTGGGCCGCGGCGCCGGACGAGGACATCCACACCCTGGTCGAGCGGCTACTGGGCGAAGAGCTGGGCGAGCTCGCCGGCAAGCTCCACACCGGCCGCTCGCGCAACGACCTGGTCGCCACCGACACCCGGCTGTGGGCGCTGGGCGCCGCCAGCAGGCTCGATGGGCAGATCGCCCGACTCCAGGGCGCTCTGCTGGCGCAGGCCGAGGCCAGCGCGGACCTGTTGATGCCCGCCTACACCCACCTGCAGCGCGCGCAGCCGGTGTCGGCCGCGCACTGGCTCCTGTCTCACCTGTGGCCGCTCGCGCGCGACCGCGAGCGCCTGGCCGAGGCGTGCCAGCGGGTCGCCGCGCTGCCGCTCGGCTCGGGCGCCGTGGCCGGCAGCGGCTTCCCGGTGGACCGCGTTCTGCTCAAGGAAGTCCTCGGATTTCGCACCGTGTCGCCCAACAGCATCGACGCCGTGGGTGATCGCGACTGGGCGGCCGAGCTCCTGTTCGTGACGGCGCTGCTGGGCGTGCACCTGTCCCGGTTGGCCGAAGATCTGATCACCTACGCGTCGTCGGAGTTCGGGTTCGTCAGGCTCTCGGAGCGCTTCTCGACCGGATCGTCACTGATGCCGCAGAAGCGCAATCCGGACGCGCTGGAGCTGGCGCGCGCGCGCGCGGCTCGCGCGATCGGCGACCTGACCGGCCTGCTGTCGATGCTCAAGGCGCTGCCCAGCGGCTACAACAAGGACCTGCAGGAGGACAAGGAGGCGCTGCTGCGGGCCTTCGACTCGCTGGCGGATGTTCTGCCGGCGGTCACGGGAACGGTGGCCACGCTGGCCATGGACGCGGGCAGGTGCGCAGCCGCGGTCGACTCGGCCATGCTGGCGACCGACGTGGCGGACGCCCTCGTGGAGCGGGGCGTGCCGTTCCGGGAAGCGCACGGGGCGGTGGGCGCGCTCGTACGCCGGGCGGAGGCCGGCGGCGTGCCCCTGGCGGCGCTGGGGGACGATGCGCTGGCGGAGCTCGGCCCGCGCGCGACAGGCTTGCGGCTGGCTGAATTGCTGGATCCCGCGCGGTCGGTGGCGCGCAAACGCGCCGCCGGAGGCACCGGGGCGGCGGCGCTGGCCGACCAGCTCGCCGCCGCTAGCGCGGCCGTCGAGGGCGGGTCGGCGGACCCGGCGGGGGGCGCGGCGACCCCCACCGCCGCCCAGCCGGTCATCGTGCGCTGAGCGCTCGGGCCAGGATGGCGTCCGCGAGGAGTCCGGCCGCGCCGTGGGCCAAGCTGAGGTAAGGCCACGCCCGCCTGAGCCGCCCACCGAATTGGCGCGGCTTGCCGCCCCGCTCGACTACGCGTACCGTCGCCTCGACCCTCAGCCAGGAGGCTATTCGCATGCGTCCCATTCCCGTTTACGTGCTCGCCGCGGCGCTCGCCGTCGTGGCTACCTCCTGCGCCCCGGCCGCTGACACCGGCCTGGAGCGCACGTTCGTGCAGATGCTCGGAGCCGACACCATCAGTATCGAGCGCTTTACGGTCACCGGGGATCGTATCGAAGGCACCTGGATCGTGCGCACTCCCCTCACGCGGGTGCACAGCTACACCGCCGAGCTGGACGGCGAGGGCGGGATCCGACGGCTCACCGGCACGCTGTCGACACCCGCAACCAACGCCGGTGCGGGGTCCGCGCGATCCTACGAGTACACGGCTCGCGGCGACAGCGCGGACGTCGTGGTCGTTACCGGCTCCGACACCACCAGGTCGGCGATATCCCTGCCGCCAGGCGCCACGCCCATTCCGCCCAACATCCCGGCCCCTCCCAGCATCCTGGAGTTGGTCACGAAGCGCCTCGCCGACGCCGACGAGCTGCCGCTGAGCTTCATCAATCCGCTGGCGAGTCGGCCCACGGGTTCGGGGCTCGTGAGGCGGGGCGGGGACACCGTCGCGGTTCTGTACTTCGGCAACCCGATCCTGGTGGTGCGCTCGGCCGATGGCGTGCTCGAGAGGGTCACCGGACGCGAAACGACCGTGAAGCTGGAGTCCGACGCGGCGTCGACCGCGCTCGATCTGGAAGCGCTGGCGGCGGACTTCGGCGCGCGAGACGCGGCTGGAGAGGGACTGGGAGTGCCGTCGCCGGCCGACACCACGCGGGCGGCGGTCGCCGGGAGCGAGTTGGAGGTGGCGTATTCGCAGCCCGCGATGCGGGGCCGTGAGATCTGGGGGGCGTTGGTTCCGTACGACGTGACGTGGCGTACCGGAGCCAACTCGGCCACGATGTTCTGGACGACGGCGGACGTGCAGATCGGCGGGGCGACGATCCCGGCGGGCGAGTACACGCTGTGGTCCACCTACACCAGCGACAGCGCGGAGCTGATCATCAACTCGCAGACCGGCCAGTGGGGTACTGTGTACGACGAGGCCCAGGACTTCGTGCGCGTACCGATGGAGTGGGAGACCAGCGCCGAGCCCTTCGAGCGCTTCACGATCGGCATCGAGGGCGACGAGTCGGGCGGCCGCATGACCTTCAGCTGGGCGGATCGCACCTACTTCGTGCCCATGGCATCGGGCTGACGCACTCGCCCGGGGGACGCATGGAACAACCGATAATCTTCCTGGCGGTCTCCGAAGAGTCCGTCCTGGGCCAGTTGCAGAGCGACCTGGAGCGCAGGTTTGGCAACGACTGCCGGATCCTCGCCGCGCGCGACCCGGAGGCGGGGATGGCAACCCTCGGGTCGCTGGCGTCCGAGTCGGCTCCAGTCGCGCTCCTGATCGCCGATCAGGAGCTGGCCGGGCTGTCCGGCGTCGACTTCCTGACCCGCGCACACGCCGTTCACCAGCACGCCAAGCGGATCCTACTGATCGAGCGGGATTACACGGCGGAGAATCCCACCGTGGAAGCGATGACCCTCGGCCAGATCGACTACCACCTGGCGCGGCCTTGGAATCCGGTACAGGCGCTCTATCCGGCGGTCAGCGAGTTCCTCGCGTCGTGGTCGGCCGGGCACGAACCGAGCTTCATGATGTACCGCGTCGTCGGACCGAAACAGAGCGCGCGCGCTCTGGAGATCCGGGACATGCTCAGCCGCATCAACATGCCCTTCGGGTTCTACGAGGACGACTCCGCAGCGGGCCGCGAGCTGCTCGAAGAAGCCGGCGTCGACGAATCCCGGCTGCCGGTCGTGATGCGGCACGACGGCCGGGTCTGGGTCCAGCCCACCGACGCCGAGCTAATCGCGGGCTTCGGCGGCGGCACCCTGCCCGGCGACAGGACCTACGACGTAGCGATCGTAGGGGCCGGTCCCGCCGGCCTGACCGCGGCCGTCTACGCGGCGTCGGAGGGTCACGACACCCTGGTTCTAGAGAAGTCCGTCTCGGGCGGTCAGGCCGGCATGAGCTCCCGGATCCGCAACTTCCCGGGCTTCACCTGGGGGATCGGCGGGCAAGACCTCGCGAGTCGCGCGTGCGAGCAGGCCTGGCTGTTCGGCGCCAACATGGTTTTCGCGCGGGAGGCCACCGGACTGCGACAGGAGGACGGCGAGCTCCGCATCCGGGTCGCGGTCGGTCGGGAGGTCGGCGCCCGGGCCGTGATACTGGCACCCGGAGTGGTCTGGCGTCGCCTGGATATTCCCCAGATCGAGGAGCGCATCGGCGCGGGCGTGTTCTACTGCGGGGGCGCCAGCGAGGCGCGCGCGATGCAGGATCAGCGCGTGTGCGTGTTGGGCGGAGGAAACTCGGCCGGACAAACGGCCGTCAATCTGGCCAAGTACGCCGCGTCGGTGACCGTCCTCGCGCGCGGCGAATCGCTCGAGCAGAGCATGTCCCAGTACCTGATCACCGAGCTCGAGCAGTCGCCCAGGATCAGCGTTCGGACGGGCGTCGAGGTCGTCGACGCGAACGGTGGCGAGCGGCTGGAGGCGATCACCGTCAGGGAGCGCGCAAGCGGCCGGACCGAGCGCCTCGAGACGGCGGCGCTCTTCGTGCTGATAGGCGCCGAGCCTCACACCGAATGGCTCGCGGACGCGGTGGAGCGGGATCAGCAAGGCTATATCCTCACCGGCACGGACCTCTCATCGAACGGGGGCAAGCCCCCGGGTTGGCCGCTCGAACGCCCGCCCTATCTGCTGGAGACCAGCCTGCCGCGCGTCTTCGCAGCCGGAGACGTGCGCGCCGGGTCGATGAAGCGCGTCGCCTCCGCCGTGGGCGAGGGCGCGATGGCCATTCAGTTCGTCCAGCACGTCCTGGACACGCGCGAGAGGGGGCGGACAGACGGCGCAGGCGCCTCCGGGCAGCGGCCCGCGGCTTCGCCGGCGAGCGCGTGACCTCCGCTCCGGTCGTCTTCGAGACCGAGGACCGCGTGCGCACGGTTCGCCTGAATCGGCCGGATCGGCTGAACGCGGTGAGCATCGACATGTACCGCACGCTCGAGGCCCTGCTGGCTGATACCGCGGCCGACGGCGAGGTCGGCGCGGTCGTGCTCACCGGCGCCGGCCGCGCCTTCTGCGCCGGGGCCGACCTCAAGGCCTACGGCGAGCGCAGACCGACCGCCGACGAGCGCGGCGATTACATCGACACCGGGCAGCGCGTCTACCGCGCGATCCAGACGCTCCCGCAGCCGGTCGTGGCCGCGGTCAACGGGCACGCCATAGGCGCGGGACTGGAGCTGGCGCTTTCCTGCGACCTGCTCGTCGTGGCGGCGGACGCCAAGCTGCGCTTCCCCGAGGTGGCGCTGGGCACGTTCATCGGCGGCGGCACTTCCTATACGCTCGCGCGCCGTGTGGGCTACGCGCGCGCGTCCGAGCTGATCCTTCTCGGTCGCTTCTTCACCGGCCTGGAAGCGCACGACCTCGGCCTCTCGAACCGGCTGGCCGAGTCCGCCGAGGCCGCGCTGGCGATCGCGCTCGGACTAGCGGCGTCCTTGGCGGCAAACGCTCCGATCTCCCTGCGGCTCGCCAAGCGCGTGCTCGATCGCGCCGCGCGCGCCGACCCCGGGACGGCGCTGCAACTCGAGGCCGAGGCGCTCGCCGAGTGCATGGCGTCGGAGGACTGGGAGGAGGGCGTGCGGGCCTTCGCCGAGGGCCGCGACCCGGTGTTTCGCGGCGAGTAACCTGACACCGCGCGACCAGTGCACCCGCTGAGTCCGATCTTCGAGCCCCGATCGGTGGCGATCGTCGGGGCCTCGGCCGACCCCGGTAAGCGCGGCCACCACGCCGTCGCGGCCCTGCTGAACGCGGGCTTCAAGGGTGACATCCTCCCGGTGAACCCCAGGGGCGGAGGGCTGCTGGGTCTGCCCGTCGCGCGCTCGATCGATGAGCTGCCGTCGACGCCGGACCTGGCCTACCTGGCGCTACCCGCCGCCAAGGTGCCCGAGACAGCGCGCGCGCTCGGAGAGGCGGGCGTGCGCGGGGCGGTCGTTCCGGCAGTGGGCTTCCGCGAGTCGGGGCCGGAAGGGGCCGACCTGGAGGCCCGCCTGGTGGCCGCCGCGAAGGACACCGGTATCCGCATCGTGGGGCCGAACACGTCGGGTCTGGTCAACACCCATCGGCGCCTGCAGCTCGTCGGCGGCGAGCCGCACCCGCCCGGCGGCCTCGCGGTGGTTTCGCAATCGGGCAACCTCGCGCTCGACCTCATGACGTCGGCCTCGACCGGGCCGCTCGGCATCTCCGTATATGTAGGCCCGGGCAACGAGGCCGACGTGGCCATCCACGAGTACCTGGACTTCCTTGGCGACCACGAGCCCACGCGGGCGATCGCGTTGTACGTCGAGGGGATGCGAGAGGGAGAGACCTTCGCGAAGGTGGCCAGGCGAGTGTCCGAGCGGAAACCGGTGGTGGCCCTGAAAGGAGGAAAGCACGACGCGGGGCGACGAGCCGCGCTGTCGCACACGGGGGCCCTGGCTGGATCCTACGACGTCTTCAGCGCCGTGGCCCGGGCCGCCGGCATCGTGGAGGTGCGCCGCTCGGACGAGTTGCTCACGGTGGCCGAGGCGCTGGCGCTCCAGGCGCCCGCCCCCGCGTCCGTCCGGCGTCGGACCGGGGGCGAGCGCACCGTCGGTGTGGTCGTGCTCTCCGACGGCGGCGGCCACGCCACGCTGGCGGCCGACGAGCTCGCCGCAAACAAGGTCCCGCTGGCGGCGCTGGACGGGCGTACGGAGGAGGCGCTGCGCGCCCTGCTGGGCCCGGCCGCAGCGGTGTCGAACCCGATCGACGTGGCCGGCGCGGCGGACCGCGAGCCGGCCGTGCTGGCCCGCGCGGTAGAGCTCATCGCGCGCGACGCCGGCTGCGCGGCGCTCTTCGTGACGGGTCTCTTCGGAGGATACGCGATCCGGTTCTCGGCCGACCTCGCGGGGGAGGAGCTGCGCGCCGCGCGCGCCATCTCGGCCTCGGCACGCGCCGGCGCCGTTCCTCTGGTCGTTCACTCGCTATACGCGGCGCGGGGGCCGGCGCCCCTCCGACGGCTGATCGAAGACGGTGTGCCCGTGACCGCCTCTCTGGAGACCGGGCTGCGCGCCGTGTCCGCGGTGTGGCAGCGCGGTGCCCCGTTGGCGTCGCCGGCCGCGCCGGCGGTGCTCGCGCCGAAGGTCGAGAGGCGGTCTCCCGCGGACAGGTCCGCGGCGGCGCTCTCGGAGACCGAGGCGCGCGAGCTCCTCGCCGCCCAGGGCGTTCCCTTCGGCGAGGCCGCGCTGTGCGCGGACGAGGCCGCGATCCGGGCGCTGCCGCAGCACGACGGCCGGCGCGTCCTGAAGGTCGTGTCCCCGCACCTGCCGCACCGCACCGAGGCTGGCGCGGTGCGCCTGGGCCTGGACGACGTCGACGGCCTCCTCACGGCGTTCCGGGAGTGCCGGACGGCCGCCGAGGCGTTTCTGCGCCGAGCCGGGCTGCCGGTCGAAGTCGACGGCGCGCTGATCTCGCCGCAGCACCCCGCGCCCATCGCCGAGCTCATCGTGGGCGCGCGCCGCGACCCGAGCTACGGGCCGATCTTGACGCTCGGCTTGGGCGGCACGGACGTAGAACTCCTTGGAGACGTCGGGCTGCTCCCGCTCGGGGCGGATGGAGCGGTGTCCGAAGCCGAGGTCATCGACCTCTGCCGCGGTCTTCGGCGCGGTCCCGTACTGTTCGGCTATCGTGGCACCGCACGCGCCGATCTCGCCGCGGTCACGGCGGTCGCCAGGGGCGTCGCTCGTTGCCTGAGCGCCCACGTGGATGTCGCGGAAGTGGAGGTCAATCCGTTGTTCGTATACGCCGACGGCGTGATCGCGGTTGACGCAAGTGGTTTTAGGCGAAACGATTAGTGCAGCCTTGGCCGCCGCTCGGGACGCGCGCGGCGGCCAGCAGGGCAATCTCGCACCGGCGCCCGTGCGGGCTGGGTCGAGGCGTGGACTCTCCCAACGCTAGGAGGTGACCGTGAGACGCATCCGGCATCTGACGCTGACCGTTCTCTCGCTGCTCGCCGTAGCGTCACCCGGGGCCGCACAGGGGGCGACGATTTCCGGCCTGGTCGTGGACGCCGCAACCCAGCAGCCGCTCGTGGGGGCGCCGGTCTTCGTGGTCGGCACCGCGCGCGGCGTCCTGACCGGCTCGGACGGGCGCTACACGCTCCGGGTTCCGCCCGGCACCTACACGATCCGCTCGCAGTATCTGGGCTACCAGGCCGGCGAAAGCACCGTCACGGTGGGCGTCGGTGAAAGCCAGACGGTGGACTTCCAGCTATCGGTGGGCGCGCTCAGCATCGACGAGATAGTCGTCACCGGTACGCGCACGCAGCGCTCCGCGCTGGAGACCACCGTGCCGGTCGACATCATCACCGCGGCGGAGATTCAGGAGTCGCCGCAGACCGAGCTGGCGCAGGTCATCCGCGACATCGTGCCGTCCTTCAACGCGTCGAAGCAGACCATCTCGGACGGCACCGACCACGTGGACCCGGCCAGCCTCAGGGGCCTCGGGCCCGACCAGGTGCTGCTGCTGATCAACGGCAAGCGCCGGCACCACAGCGCGCTGACCCACGTCAACGGCACCTTCGGGCGGGGCACCGTCGGCGTCGACCTGAACGCCATCCCGATGGCCGCGGTCGAGCGCATCGAGGTGCTGCGCGACGGCGCCTCGTCGCAGTACGGCTCGGACGCAATCGCGGGCGTCATCAACATCGTGCTCAAGCGCCAGACCGACGCGTTCGTGGGCAACGTCCAGACGGGGCTGACGGGCGAAGGCGACGGCGAGCAGGTGAAGGCAGACGCCAACTTCGGCTTCCCGGTCGGCGACGCCGGCTACTTCAACGTCACCGGCGAGTTCCTGAACCGCGAGCGGACCGACCGGTCCGACCCGTTCCAGGGCGCCCTCTTCTTCGACGATCGCCAAGCCGACGACGTCGCGATCGCCGCCGCCGGCCTTACCCGCGAAGAAATGAGCATGAAGACGGGGCAGGGCGAGGCGATCGTGGGGCACGCGTTCTTCAACGGCGCCTACCCCGTGTCCGACGACGCCGAGCTCTACGTGTTCGGCGGGGCCACGCAGAGAAACGGCATCGCGACCGGCTTCTACAGGCGGCCCATCCAGGAAGATCGGGTCGTCTTCGAGATCTTCCCGAACGGCTTCCTGCCCGAGATCCACACCCAGGTCACGGACCGCGCCTTCACCGGCGGCCTGCGCGGCAGGAAGGGCGCCTGGGACTTCGATCTGAGCGTGGCGCACGGACAGAACTCTTTCCGGTTCAACATCGAGAACACGAACAACGCCTCGCTCGGTGCCGCGAGCCCCACGTCCTTCGACGCGGGCAACCTGGCCTATAGGGAGACCACGGGGAACTTCGACGCGGTACGCCTGATCGACACCGAGGGCGCGGTGAAGTCGCTCTCGCTGGTGGCCGGCGGCGAGTTCCGGATGGAGAACTACCAGCTCGGCGCGGGCCAGTTCGAGTCGTTCTCGCTGGGCAACGGCGGCAGCGTTCCGGGGGTCGACTTCGACACGACCTCGAGCGGCGGGCCCAAGCAGTCCGGCTCGCAGGTATTCCCGGGCTTCCAGACGGCCGCCGAGGTGGACCGGAGCCGCAACAGCGTCGCGGCCTACATAGGCCTCGAGACCCAGTTCTCGGACGCCTTCCAACTGGATGCGGGCGGCCGCTTCGAGAACTACAGCGACTTCGGCGAGACGTTCGCGGGCAAGATCGCAGCGCGCGCCGAGCTGTCCGAGGACTTCGCGCTGCGCGCCGCCGTCAGCAACGGCTTCCGCGCGCCGTCGCTGAACCAGATCTGGTTCAACGCCGTCAGCACCCAGTTCGTGATCGATCCCGCCACCAACGAGCTGGTCCCGGCGCGGGTCCTCACCGCCAACAACGTGAGCCCGGTCACCAAGGCGTTCGGCGTGCCGGAGCTCACCGAGGAGACGTCGATCAACGTGTCCAGCGGATTCACGTGGCGCCCGGCGAGCAACGTGTCGGTCACGGGCGACTTCTACTACATCACGATCGACGACCGCGTCGTGCTGACCAGCCGCTTCTCGGACGGCAACGACGACATCGGGGATGACGTGGCGGACATCCTCGCGCCGTTTGCGTCGCTGGGCGTGGGGCAGGCGCAGTTCTTCGCCAACGCGGTCGACACGCGGACGGTGGGCGGCGACCTGGTCATCAACTACGTCACCGACTGGAACGGCGGCACGCTGAACCTGACCGGGTCGGCCAACATCACCGACACCGAGGTGACGGCGATCAACGTCCCGCAGACGATGGCCGACCGTTTCACCGCGGGAGTCGACTCGGCGATCGCGGTCGTGCTGTTCAACCGCGAGGAGCAGAACCGGCTCGAGACCGCGCTGCCCAAGCAGAACGCCACGGCGTCGGCGCGCTGGGATCGAGGCAACGTCAACGTGGGCCTGCGCGGCAACTTCTTCGGCGAGGTTCTGTACCGGCCTACGAATCCTGACAACGACGAAGACTTCGGCGCCAAGTTCCTGGTGGACGCCGACATCGGCGTCGATCTCGCCGAGGGCGTCATGCTGCAGGTGGGCGCCAATAACATCTTCAACACCTTCCCGGACGGGCACACCAAGGACGCCAACATCAGCAACGGCAACTTCCCGTTCAGCCGCCGGGTCACGCAGTTCGGCATGAACGGCGGCTTCTACTACGCCCGGGTGCGGTTCGAGCTGGGTGGGTAGGACCGTGCGCTGAGCATCGACCTCGATGGGGTCGGCGGGGCGTCGCCCTGCCGGCCCCTTTGCTCACGCTCGACCCCGCCTTCGGAGGCCGGCCCAATGAACGACGTTACGCCTCTCATCACCGTCGATGACGTCGACCCCTGCCTGCCCTTCTGGACCGACCGCTTCGGGTTCGAGGTGGTGGCAACCGTGCCGCATGGTGAAGGGACGGGGTTCGCGATGCTGCAGAAGGGTGACGTGGTGGTGATGTATCAGTCGCGCGCGAGCATCCAGGACGACCTCGAGGCCGAAGCGCCCGGGCACCCGGGACTGGCCGACAGGCTCGCCGCCGGCGTCGCCACGCTGTTCATCAAGGTGGACGACCTGGATCCTGTCGTGGCGGCGCTGGCAGGCGCGGATGTCGTCGTGCCGAGGCGGCAGACCTTCTACGGCATGGACGAGATCTTCGTCATGGCACCCTGCGGGACGCTCGTCGGATTCGCGGCCCCGTTGGCGGAAGAGGGGGGCGACGCCTGAGCCGAGGCGACGCCAACCGCTCGAACAGCCAGCGAGGCCTGTCCACCAGCGAGATCCGGCGAGCTCACCGCTCTCCTTCGGGTGCGTCCTCGTCGAGATTCTCCGGCGGCCAGACGACGCGTTCGAACTCCGCGCTCATGATGGGCGCGGAGTCGGCGCCGTCCGCGCCCGCCAGAAGCGTCCAGAGGAACCGGTCCGCCTCCACGAAGCTCCAGCGCTCGATGAACCGCTGCGTCCGCCCTTCCACGTCCGTGGTGGTGAGTTCGGCGACCAGGACGTCGCCTTGCCAGTCCACGGAGTATTCGAAGTACGAAACGGGCATCTCGACGGCGACGAAGTACCCGCGCACCTCGTCGCGCAGCGGGTCGTGCAGGAAGAGGCCCTCGCTGACCTGCCGGGAGCCCTCCTCGGCCGTAAGGTGCGAGCGCGCGCGCACCGCGAGCCGTCCGGGGCCCCATTCGAAGACCTGCACCGTGGACCCCGAACGCCACGCCCCGATCAGGCGCTCGAATCCGGCCATCGGGGCCGCGGTGTCCGCCGGCTGCTGCGCGCCCAGCGCACAGGGCGCCGCTGTCACGACCGCTGCCGCCGCCGCGAACGCCCACGCCGTGGCGCCTTGGCTCGATCTCACCTGCGCGACTCCTGCGGTGCGCCACCGCCGTTTGGAAGGTCGGGTCCTGGCCGTCACGCGCCCACGACGAGACGGGCGCCCCCGTCCGGAGCATGGTCCGGCGGAGGCGCCCGGTCAAACGTCCCATCGCTGGGAGCGGGGAGGGGCCGGAGCCTCAGGCGAACCTGCCCTCCGGAAACAGTCGCTCGAGCCTGTCCGTCCAGTCGGACTTCAGCGCGTTCAGGTCCGCGCCGTGGTCTCCCCAGACGGACAGCCAGAGGGTGACGTCGCGGCCATCCGGCCCGTCGTGGCACGGCTCCATGGACATCCGCAGAAGGCCCCGCGGCCGCTCGGTCAGCGCGGCATACTGCACCGGCGGCTCTTCGTCGACTGCGGTTCCCCCGAAGGAGCTCGGATCCAGGCCTCCGGGCCCGGTCAGCCGCTCCCATGCTACGGCCTGCGAAAGCGCCACGCGCCGGCGCAGGTAGACCACCTCGCGATCCTGCCCGCGGTGGCTCTCCAGGTAGTGCTTGAGCGAGGACAGCTCGAAGCGCCAGCCGCGCCGCGTCCCCTCCAGCCAGGCGTCCCACGACGGGTCGTCGCTGAAGCCCGACGTGACCACCCTCAGGAAGGTGCTTCCGCCCGAGGCTCGAAGGACGTACTCGGTGCGCTGCCCGGGCTCCAGCCCGCCATCGACCTCGCCCCACGTCGTCAGCAGCCGCGTAGGTGGCTCCCAAGCCAGGATGCGGCTCGTTCCCACGAATTCGTTGAGCCAGGACATCCAGATCGAGCCTTCGGGCCCCGGCTCTACCTTTGCGTTGAGCGGGAACCAACGAGCCAGCTCGACCGGGTCCGTGAGCGCCTGCCACACGTCCTCGATCGGGGCGTCGATACGCACCTCGCCGATCGCGGACCGTCCTTCGCTCGCGGCGGCCTGCTCGGCCTCGGCGGGCGCACTCCGTACGTCGTTCATTGCATCCGTCCTTCGTCTTGGGCCGGGTTGTCCACGGCCGGTTCCGGATAGGCGGCCGCTAGGACGCGAAAAGGTCGCGCCCCTGCACGGTCGTCGTGATGCCGCCGCACCACGTCGGCGACGGCGTCGGTGAGATCGGCGACGAACGCTTCCATGTCGGCGGGGCGCGCGAGCAGCACGCGCGACTCGATTCCGGCGGTCGCCAGGCGCTTGCGCTCGCGACCCGCCCTCCGCCACAGCCGACCGAGCTCGGCCACGGCGCGCGCGGCCAGCGCAAGCAGGAACGCGGCGGAGGCCCTGTCGCCCGCGGAGTCTGGCGCCGGAACGCCGTCCACCACCCCCGGGTCGACCAGATAGCTGGTCGCCGTGGGGCGGAGGATCCGTTCGAGGCAGTTCCCCTTCAGCCGCTCCTGGTGCAGCTCCAGCACCCCGGCCTCTTCCAGCGCCCGCAGGTGGTAGTTCAGCCGCTGGCGGGTCTGACCCAGGCGCTGAGCCAGGCCGGCCGCAGAATCGGGCAGCTCGCGCAGCTCGTCGACCAGCCTGCGCCGCTCGGGATCCCTCAGCAGCACCGCGCCTTCCAGCCCCTCCAGGAAGGCGATCGGGGTCGGTTCGGTGGTTGCGCTCGTCGTCGTCATGTCCCCATGATGCGTTGACAAGTATTTTTTGTCAAGACGTTTGTGTGCCCGGCGTGGACTGGCCGGCGCATCGCCGCGGATCTATTGTGCGCGCCCGAATCCCGGCCGCCGACAGTCCCGCGAGGAGCGATGACGCACGATTCCCTGTACGTGCTGGCGGCGTTGTGCGCGCTGGTGGTCGCGACCGAGTATCTGGTACGGCGTACCTTCTTCCGGCATTTCGGCACTGCGTTGCTGGTGATCCTCGTCACGGCGGTGGTCGCCAACCTGGGGTGGATACCGGCGGGCTCGAGCGCCGAGGCGCCGGTGCCGGTCTACGACGCCATCTTCGCCTACCTGGCGCCGCTCGCGATCTTCTGGCTGGTCTTGCCCATCAGCCTCCGGGAAGTGCTGAAGGCCGGTCTGCCCATCATCGCGCTCTTTCTGATCGGGTCGGTGGGGGTGATGGTCGGCACCTACATAGGCGGGTCGATCAACTTCAACGCGGTCGCGCTGGGCTACGACGTGGTTCGGGACGGGACGCTGTTCGCGGGCACCGTGGTGGTGGACAACATCCTCACCGCGGTCTGGATGATGGCCACCCTGGCGTTGCCCCGGCTGGTGCTGCCGTTATGGCGCACGCGCGAGGGCTCCCAACCGGCGGCCGATCCCGACTACGACGTCACCGGCGTCGCGGAAGACACGGAAACGGTCCACCCGTTGGACCTCGCGATCCTGCTGGGACTGGGTTTCGCCGCGCTCTACCTCTCCAACTACGCGTCCGCCGCGCTCGCGGACGCCGGCTGGAACGTGCCGTCTATCCTGATTCTGACCGCGCTCGCGCTCGCGTTGGCGCAGTTCCCGGTCTTCGCGACGCTGCGCGGCACGCGTGTGCTGGGGATGTTCGCGGTCTACCTGTTCCTGGCGGTGATCGGGGCGTTCTGCGACGTGGTCCGCCTGGTGGGCCTGGGGCGCACCGGGCTGCTGCTGTTGGGCTTCGCGACCACGCTGGTCGCCGTGCACGGGCTGTTCACCTTCGCGGGCGCGCGCCTGCTGCGTATCGATCCGGAAACCGCGGCCGTCGCCTCGCAGGCCAACATCGGCGGAGGCACCTCGGCTCTGGCCGTGGC